>NZ_CP121634.1:900000-1070000 GCF_029714945.1 Bradyrhizobium sp. CIAT3101 | reverse complement strand
GTCTCTGTTGATGTCCTTTCCTCCAGGTACTTAGATGTTTCAGTTCCCTGGGTTTGCTTGAAACCTCCTATGTATTCAGAAGTCTCATACCTTCTCTTGATAACCGGAAATCCAAAACCTCGCGGTCAAGGATCCGATCATTTCTGGTCAAACCCCAAAACCAAAGGTCTTGGAGTTCCGGCTATCGAAGGTGGGTTTCCCCATTCGGAAATCCGCGGATCAAAGCTTCTTCGCAGCTCCCCACGGCTTATCGCAGCGTAGCACGTCCTTCATCGCCTCTCAGCGCCAAGGCATCCACCGAACACCCTTAAGGCACTTGATTGCTCTCATTATCAATGTCCACACACTCGGCAGAATGTTGTCTGCGAGATT
Organism: Bradyrhizobium sp. CIAT3101; assembly: GCF_029714945.1. Taxonomy (NCBI): domain Bacteria; kingdom Pseudomonadati; phylum Pseudomonadota; class Alphaproteobacteria; order Hyphomicrobiales; family Nitrobacteraceae; genus Bradyrhizobium; species Bradyrhizobium sp. CIAT3101. The sequence continues at coordinate 1,069,628 of NZ_CP121634.1, read as the reverse complement.
GTCTTGCGACGCGCGTCCTCGATGAACGCTATTCTCGCAGCCGGACAATGATTAGAAAGACCAGCTTGCTTCGTAAGATCGTTCCGATAGCGAGGCGGTCAAGCTTCGCTAAAAGGATCATTTACAACTCGCTCGTCTTTCAGACGCAGCCTTGTGAGCCACACTGAAAAGCGCGCGAGCGCCGAAATGATCCGGAGATAATGAAGGCTCGCGCAGCAATCTGCTACACGACCCAACTCGGATCGATCTCCTCTTTACGATGTCAGAAAACACGCATCTTGCTGTCTATCCAGACTAGCAGGATGCGAAGTGATGTTTCGCGGACGACGGTACAAGATCTCGGTGATCAAACCATCTGGTGGAGCCAGACGGGATCGAACCGACGACCTCATGCTTGCAAAGCACGCGCTCTCCCAGCTGAGCTATGGCCCCGTAACCAGAAGACGAATGCTCACTCGATGAGTGTGGTGGGCCTGGGAAGACTTGAACTTCCGACCTCACGCTTATCAAGCGCGCGCTCTAACCAACTGAGCTACAAGCCCCTAACGCATATCCCGTTAAGGACCATGGGATCCTGCGCATGCAGGCCCAGCGCGTGTTCGTCCGCGAAGAAAGAGAAACGTAGACGGCGAAATCCCGCCAATGGAGCTCAACGATCTGGCGATCTGTTGGCCCCTGATGTTTCTAAAACGATCCGATAGTGAGCCGAAGCTCGCTGAAGGATCATCCTTAGAAAGGAGGTGATCCAGCCGCAGGTTCCCCTACGGCTACCTTGTTACGACTTCACCCCAGTCGCTGACCCTACCGTGGCCGGCTGCCTCCTTGCGGTTAGCGCACCGTCTTCAGGTAAAACCAACTCCCATGGTGTGACGGGCGGTGTGTACAAGGCCCGGGAACGTATTCACCGTGGCGTGCTGATCCACGATTACTAGCGATTCCAACTTCATGGGCTCGAGTTGCAGAGCCCAATCCGAACTGAGACGGCTTTTTGAGATTTGCGAAGGGTCACCCCTTAGCATCCCATTGTCACCGCCATTGTAGCACGTGTGTAGCCCAGCCCGTAAGGGCCATGAGGACTTGACGTCATCCCCACCTTCCTCGCGGCTTATCACCGGCAGTCTCCTTAGAGTGCTCAACTAAATGGTAGCAACTAAGGACGGGGGTTGCGCTCGTTGCGGGACTTAACCCAACATCTCACGACACGAGCTGACGACAGCCATGCAGCACCTGTGTTCCAGGCTCCGAAGAGAAGGTCACATCTCTGCGACCGGTCCTGGACATGTCAAGGGCTGGTAAGGTTCTGCGCGTTGCGTCGAATTAAACCACATGCTCCACCGCTTGTGCGGGCCCCCGTCAATTCCTTTGAGTTTTAATCTTGCGACCGTACTCCCCAGGCGGAATGCTTAAAGCGTTAGCTGCGCCACTAGTGAGTAAACCCACTAACGGCTGGCATTCATCGTTTACGGCGTGGACTACCAGGGTATCTAATCCTGTTTGCTCCCCACGCTTTCGTGCCTCAGCGTCAGTACCGGGCCAGTGAGCCGCCTTCGCCACTGGTGTTCTTGCGAATATCTACGAATTTCACCTCTACACTCGCAGTTCCACTCACCTCTCCCGGACTCAAGATCTTCAGTATCAAAGGCAGTTCTGGAGTTGAGCTCCAGGATTTCACCCCTGACTTAAAAACCCGCCTACGCACCCTTTACGCCCAGTGATTCCGAGCAACGCTAGCCCCCTTCGTATTACCGCGGCTGCTGGCACGAAGTTAGCCGGGGCTTATTCTTGCGGTACCGTCATTATCTTCCCGCACAAAAGAGCTTTACAACCCTAGGGCCTTCATCACTCACGCGGCATGGCTGGATCAGGGTTGCCCCCATTGTCCAATATTCCCCACTGCTGCCTCCCGTAGGAGTTTGGGCCGTGTCTCAGTCCCAATGTGGCTGATCATCCTCTCAGACCAGCTACTGATCGTCGCCTTGGTAGGCCATTACCCTACCAACTAGCTAATCAGACGCGGGCCGATCTTTCGGCGATAAATCTTTCCCCGTAAGGGCTTATCCGGTATTAGCACAAGTTTCCCTGTGTTGTTCCGAACCAAAAGGTACGTTCCCACGCGTTACTCACCCGTCTGCCGCTGACGTATTGCTACGCCCGCTCGACTTGCATGTGTTAAGCCTGCCGCCAGCGTTCGCTCTGAGCCAGGATCAAACTCTCAAGTTGGACTTGAACTTTGAACCGGCTGATCACAACGTTTGACGAGGTCCCACCATTGTCGACCGAAATCGACTTGCTGTCTGCGATTCACATCGCGGACAACGATGGTGTTTCCTTTGAAACGTGTACCGCCGAAGTCTTTCGTCCTCTCTCAGTACTCAAAAGCCGAAGCTCTTAAGTGGTCCGAGAGGCGCAAGGACTCCGCCGTCCACGTTTCTCTTTCTTCATCTTCACTTGTCAAACAGCCCGGGACCAGGAGGCCCCAACCTTCCAGAGTGGAAGGGTTCCGACACTCTTACCGACGTCGAATGACTCCAACCGATTGTGTCGGCTGTTGTGTCACTCAACAAGTTGAGGAGCATCAGTGGCGCGTTCGCTCGCCTTGGTCAGTGACCCGGCGGCGCCGCGCTCAGTGGTTGGGGTTATAGGCCCCACCTTCCGGGCTGTCAACGCCAATCGTCAACAAATCGTCGCACAGTGGATTGTGGAAAATAATCCAGCGATTCCAGTCAATTAGAAGGGCACTGGTTCGCCGAAGCGACGCCGCCCGGCAAAAAATCTGAAAAAAAGTTTGGGTCCCAGGGGGCTCGGAAGGGGCTCGGAAGGGGCTCCGGAGGGACCCGGGTGGGGACTCCGGAAGCGGCTTGGGGCGACCCTCTGCCTGGGGCCCTGGCGCCCGGCCGTTCAGGAAACTTTTTCCATATTAGGCGCCGTACTAGAGCCACAATCCCGCGGCGTTCTGGTATGAGACAAGCTTGAATCGCGGAATGCCAGTGGGGGCTGCCGGCGATTTTCATGGGGTTCAGAGAAGGCGATCTGATGATGACGCGGCCTTCTTCGGACCTTCGAAAGACATCGAGAGACCTTCACCTTCCCAGCTGTTCGTAATTTCGGCCGGGCCCTGCATCGGGGCCTTCTGAGCGCGAACACCTGTACGGCTCGGCTTTTCCCGCGATGCCCCTGCAAGAGGGCGACCAGGGAACAGCACGGAGCGAAGGGTCTCGGGTCGTTGATTGGGGGACTTGGGTTGAACCAGAGGACGTCACGCGGCGCTTACGGGCGTGAGACCGGGATCATCGATCTCGGCCACGAGCCGCCGCTGTCCGTCGATGGTTCCGAGGCCGCCGTGATTGATCGCCGTCGCGTCTCGGTGCAATGGTTCAGCGGTACAATTCTGACCGGACTCTGCGGCGCAGCCCTGATCGGCGGCGCCGTTTTCGCATCTCTCGACGGCGAAATGACCTTCGCCAAGGTTCCGGAGCGGGTCGAAGGCGCGCTGCGCGGTGCGTTCAGTGCCGCCGATCGTGCCGCCACGCTGCACAAGAGCGACCGCCTGCCGCCGCCGAACGATTCCACCGCCTCGCGTAACATCGTGCGCGTCTCGACGGTCGCCCGCGTCGGCAACCGCGACGTGATGCGCGTGCGTCCCTTCGTCCGGATCGCCGGCAATCTGTCGATGACGACGAGCGATCTGTCGGCGAAAATTCCGCCGTTCAACGCGCAGCGTCTGCTCACCGACGTCGGCTCCGATCCGAAGACCGCAACCGACGATCCGAACAATCCCGAGGCCGTCGAGCCCGACGCCGAGGTCTCCTTCGTCACGAAGGATCTCTCGCCGGTGCTGCCGAAGGCCAAGATTTCCGCCGTGGTGGCGCTCGACGACATCCTGATGCGGGTGCGCGATGCCGCCAATTGGCGCGGCAATGGCGGGGTTCGCTACGCCTCGCTCGCCAATGCCACCGCCGACATCTCCGGCGCGACCGGCCCGTCCGACATGAAGATGGCCTATGCCACCGAAGTGTCGCCGTCCGATCCCTATGCCGGCTTCGAGACCCGCGTGGTTCCGGAAAACGTCACGCTGCTGCCGAAGACCAAAGAGCAGATCACCGGCGGCAATCCCAACGGCGAGCGCGTCCACGTCGTCAAGAAGGGCGACTCGGTCTCCTCCGTGCTGCGCGATCTCGGCGCCACGCCCGACGAAATCAAATCGATCGCAGCAACCCTCGGCCCCCGCGGCCGCGACGGCGGCCTGAAGGACGGCGAAAAGCTTCGCATCCTGATGGCGCCCGCAAGCCCCGGCGCCAGGCTGCAGCCCTATCGCGTCGTCGTGGCCAACGACACCATGGTCGAGGCGATCGCGGCGCTGTCCGATCTCGGCAAATACGTCGCGGTCGACGTTTCCAGCATGAATACCGTCGCCGACGCCACGGCCAACGCCAACAGCGATGACGATGACGATGACGACGGCACCGGCGTGCGGCTCTACCAGAGCATCTACGAGACCGCGATGCGCAACAAAGTGCCGATGCCGGTCATCGACGACATGATCAAGATCTACTCCTACGACGTCGATTTCCAGCGCAAGGTCGCGCCGGGCGACTCGTTCGACGTGTTCTACGCGGGCGAAGACGAGGGCTCGACGGCGGTCGACAAGAGCGAGGTGCTGTTCGCATCGCTGACGGTCGGCGGCGAAACCAAGAAATATTATCGCTACCAGAGCCCCGACGACGGCGTCGTCGACTATTACGACGAGACCGGCAAGAGCGCGAAGAAGTTCCTGGTCCGCAAGCCCGTCAACAGCGCCATCATGCGCTCCGGCTTCGGCGGCCGCCGCCATCCGATCCTCGGCTATGTGAAGATGCACACCGGCGTCGACTGGGCTACCGCCTACGGCACGCCGATTTTCGCCGCCGGCAACGGCGTGATCGAAAAGGCCCAGCTCGAAGGCGGCTACGGCAAATACGTCCGCATCAAGCACAACAACGGCTACGAGACCGCCTACGGCCATATGTCGGCTTTCGCCAAGGGCATGGAGCCCGGCAAGAAGGTGCGGCAGGGCCAGGTCATCGGCTTCGTCGGCTCGACCGGCCAGTCGACCGGCCCGCACGTTCACTACGAAATCCTGGTCAACGGCCGCTTCGTCGATCCGATGCGCGTGAAACTGCCGCGCGGCCGTTCGCTGGAAGGGCCGATGCTCGCGGGCTTCGAGAAGGAACGCGACCGTCTCGACGGCATGATGAGCGGCCGCGGCGGCGCCATCGCCCGCATGTCGGACGCCACCGGCGGCCCGCTCCAGGTCAGCAACCGCTGATTGGATCAACGGTCGTAATCGACCGGACGTCTCCGCAAAAAAATGATCTGACATGACGTCGTGGTGCGACGTCATCCCACAGCGCTACAATTTCAAGTTTCGTTTGCCAAAGCGGTGCAACGGGCGAATACTTTCCAAAAAAGGGAGGTCTCGCCATGACGCACAGGCTCGCCTGCGCAGCGTTCATCGCTGCAATTTTCTCGAGCACGAGCACATTTGCGGAGAGCTGGGAGGTCACGAAGCTCGTCCCGGGCTCGGCGTTCCACGGCGTGCACGGACTAGGTATCGACAAGGCCGGCCATCTGTTTGCCGGCAGCGTCGCGGGCGCGGCCCTCTATGAGGTCGACATCGCGGGCGGCACGGCCAAGATCGCGATTCCCTCGCCGATCGGAATGGCCGACGACATCGCATTCGCGCCCGATGGCGCCATGGCCTGGACCGGATTCCTGGCCGGCGATCTCTATTCGCAAAAGGGCGACGGCCCGATCAAGAAGCTCGCCAGCGGCCTTCCCGGCATCAACTCGCTCGCCTACCGCAAGGACGGCCGGCTCTACGCCACCACCGTTTTCCTCGGCGACACGCTCTATGAGATCGACGTCGAGGGCGTCAAACCGCCCCGTCAGATCATGGAGAAGATGGGCGGCCTCAACGGCTTCGAGTTTGGTCCGGACGACAAGCTCTACGGTCCGCTCTGGTTCAAGGGACAGGTGGCCAGGGTCGATGTCGACAAGGCCGAGCTGACCGTCGTCGCCGACGGCTTCAAGGTCCCGGCCGCCGTGAACTTCGATTCCAAGGGCAATCTCTGGGTGGTCGATACCGCGCTCGGCCAGCTCGTTCGGGTCGATCCCAAGTCCGGCGCCAAGACCGTGGTCGCGCAACTGAAGCCGTCGCTGGACAATCTCGCGATCGACGACAAGGACCGCATCTACGTCTCTAACATGGCCGACAACGGCATCCAGGAGGTCGACCCGGCGACCGGCCAGGCGAAGCAGATCATCATCGGCAAGCTCGCTTTGCCCGGCGGCATCGGCGTCACCTCGGACAACGGCAAGGATACGATTCACGTCGCCGACGTGTTCGCTTATCGCACGGTGGACGGGGCGACCGGCGAGGTCACCGAGAAGGCGCGCATGCATGCCGACGGCGTCACCCTCGAATATCCGATGAGCGCGACCGCGAAGGGCAACGACGTGATCCTGTCGAGCTGGTTCACCGGCACGGTGCAGGTGATCGACGGCAAGACCGGCGCCACGCGCGAGATGATGCACGGCTTCAAGGCGCCGCATGATGCGATCGTGCTGGGCGACGGCACCATCCTGGTGGCCGAGCTCGGCACCAAATCGCTGGTCCGCGTCAGCGGCGAGCATGGCAAGGATCGCACCACGGTGATCGGAGGTCTCGAGGGCCCGGTCGGGCTCGTCGGCGGCTCCAGCGACGAGGTCTATGTCACCGAAGCCTTTGCCGGCACCGTCTCCAGGATCGACAAGAACGGCGAGAAAACCGTGCTCGCCAAGGAGTTGAAAATGCCCGAAGGCATTGCGCGCGCGAGCGACGGCAGATTGATCGTGGCGGAGGTCGGCGCCAAGCGCCTGATCGAGATCGCGCCCGACAGCGGCAAGGTCACCGAGATCGCGGCCAATCTTCCGATCGGCCTGGCCGGTGCGCCCGGCGGCCTGCCCAGCAACATCCCGACGGGCGTCGCCGTCGGCACCTCCGACGTCATCTATTTCAGCTCCGACATCGAGAACGCGATCTACAAGGTCGTGAAGAAATAGCGCGGTCCTCGGCCGGCCGACCGACGCCAACAAACATCGCCCCGGAGAGGATGACCTCTCCGGGGCGATTTTATCTAGTTGTGCGCGCCGATGATCAGTTCAGCTTGCGCTTCGATGTCGGCGCCTCGAACTGCGTGATCTCGGCGGTCTGCGACACCTTCCCGTTGAAGGTCAGCACATTGCCTGCCGACGAGATCGCAACATGATCGCCGTCCCTGACATCGCCGCCCAGGATCATCTCGGCCAGCGGATCCTGCAGATAGCGCTGCACCACCCGCTTGAGCGGCCGAGCCCCGTAGGCGGGATCCCAGCCCTTGGCGGCGAGCCAATCGCGGCCCGCAGCGTCGAGCGTCAGCACGATCTTGCGATCGGTCAGCAGCTTCTGCAGCCGCGCGAACTGGATCTCGACGATCCGACCCATCTCGCTCCTCTGCAAGCGATGGAACAGGATGATCTCGTCGACGCGGTTCAGGAATTCGGGGCGGAAATGTCCGCGCACCATCCCCATCACCTGCTCACGCACGGCAGAGGTGTCTTCGCCCTCGGGTTGATTCACCAAAAACTCCGAGCCGAGGTTCGAGGTCATGATGATCAGCGTGTTGCGGAAATCGACGGTGCGGCCCTGACCATCGGTCAGGCGGCCGTCATCGAGCACCTGCAACAGGACGTTGAAGACGTCCGGATGCGCTTTCTCGATCTCGTCGAACAGCACGACCTGATAAGGCCGCCGCCGCACCGCTTCGGTGAGCGCACCGCCCTCGTCGTAACCGACATAGCCCGGAGGCGCGCCGATCAGCCGCGAGACCGAATGCTTCTCCATGTATTCGGACATGTCGAGGCGGACCATCGCGGTCTCGTCGTTGAACAGGTACTCGGCGAGCGCCTTGGTCAGCTCGGTCTTGCCGACGCCGGTGGGGCCCAAGAACATGAACGAGCCGGTCGGCCGGTTCGGGTCCTGCAGGCCCGCGCGCGAGCGGCGCACGGCGGTCGCGACCGCACGCACGGCCTCGGCTTGGCCGACGACGCGCTGTCCGAGCTGCTCCTCCATCTTCAGGAGCTTCTCTTTCTCGCCTTCCAGCATCTTGTCGACGGGCACGCCGGTCCAGCGCGAGACCACCTGCGCGATGTGGTTGGCGGTCACCGCCTCCTCCATCATCTCGCCGGAGCCTTCACGCGCCTCGATGTCGGCGAGTTGCTTCTCCAGCTGCGGGATCCGGCCATAGGCCAGCTCACCCGCCTTCTGGAACTCGCCACGCCGTTGCGCATCGGCCAGATCGACGCGCAGGGCGTCGAGTTCCGACTTCAGCTTCTGGGCGTTGGAGAGCTTGTTCTTTTCCGAGCTCCAGCGCGCGGTGAGCGCCGCGGATTTCTCCTCGAGCTCGGCGAGCTCCTTCTGAAGCGACTCCAGACGGGTCTTGGAGCCGAGATCGCTCTCCTTCTTGAGGGCCTCCTGCTCGATCTTGAGCCGGATGATCTCGCGGTCGAGCGAATCCAGCTCTTCCGGCTTGGAATCGACCTGCATCTTCAGCCGCGCGGCCGCCTCGTCCATGAGGTCGATGGCCTTGTCGGGCAGGAAGCGGTCGGTGATGTAGCGATTGGACAGCGTCGTGGCCGCCACGAGCGCGGAATCGGTGATCCGCACGCCATGGTGCTGCTCGTACTTGTCCTTCAAGCCACGCAGGATCGAGATCGTGTCCTCGACCGAGGGCTCGCTGACGAAGATCGGCTGGAAGCGCCGCGCCAGCGCCGCATCCTTCTCGACATGCTTGCGGTACTCGTCGAGCGTGGTCGCGCCGATGCAGTGCAGCTCGCCGCGCGCAAGCGCCGGCTTGAGCAGGTTGGAGGCGTCCATCGCGCCATCGCCCTTGCCCGCGCCGATCAACGTGTGCATCTCGTCGATGAACAGGATGAAGGTGCCCTCGCTCGCGGTGACTTCCTGGAGCACGGCCTTCAGCCGCTCCTCGAACTCACCACGGTATTTTGCACCCGCAATGAGCGCGCCCAGGTCGAGCGACAGCAGCTTCTTGTCCTGCAGGCTCTCGGGCACGTCGCCATTGACGATGCGCAGCGCGAGCCCTTCCGCGATCGCGGTCTTGCCGACGCCGGGCTCGCCGATCAGGACGGGATTGTTCTTGGTCCGGCGCGACAGCACCTGGATGGTGCGGCGGATCTCCTCGTCGCGGCCGATGACCGGGTCGAGCTTGCCGTCGCGCGCAGCCTGGGTCAGGTCGCGGGCATATTTCTTCAGCGCCTCATAGGCATTCTCGGCGGTCGCGCTGTCGGCGGTGCGGCCCTTGCGCAGCGCCTCGATCGCGGCGTTGAGATTTTGTGGGGTGACGCCGCCCTTGGCGAGAATGCTGCCTGCCTCGCTGGTCTTCTCCAGCGTGAGACCGAGCAGGAGCCGCTCGACGGTGACGAAGCTGTCGCCCGCCTTCTCGCCGGCCTTTTCGGCGGCGTCGAAGGTGCGCGCGAGCTCGGGCGCCAGATAGATCTGGCCGGCACCGCCGCCTGAGACCTTCGGCACCTTGTTGAGGGCGTCCTCGGTCGCCTTCAGAATTGCGCGGGAATTGCCGCCGGCGCGGTCGATCAGGCCGGACGCCAGCCCCTCATTGTCGTCCAGCAGCACTTTCAGGACGTGCAGGGTCGAAAACTGCTGATGCCCCTCGCGCACCGCAAGCGACTGCGCGGACTGGATGAAGCCCCTGGAGCGTTCGGTATATTTGTCGATGTTCATGGTGTTTTTTGTCCCTCGGCCTGCCCCTGGGGCCCTCTAAGGCACCCCAAACGGCATCTTCATTGGGTTTCCGCATGCTGCGTTGACGTTCCTCAACCAACAGCGGTCGTTATCAGCCGACGCTGGCGCCGGCCTGACCCAGATGTGGGAAGCGTGCCCTCGGATCGGAAGAGGCGAGTTCACAATTTCGTGCTCTGATCAGCCTGCTTGGCGGCGGCGGGTCGAATCCCCATAAGTAGGCCCATGAACTTCAGCGCAAAGACAGCCAGCCGGACCGCCGAAATCACCGGCCTCTACCGCTACCCGATCAAGGGCCTGACGCCGGAATCCCTGCTCCGGGTTCCCCTGCGAACCGGCCAGACCCTCCCCGCCGACCGCCGCTACGCCATCGAGAACGGCCCGAGCGGGTTCGATCCGGAAGCTCCCGCCTGGAAGCCGAAAATCCAGTTCCTGATGCTGGCCCGCAATGAGCGGCTGGCGTCCCTCGATAGCCGGTTCGAGGACGCCACCAACAGCCTCACCATCCGCAAGGACGGCCAGGTCGTCGCCAGCGGCGATCTCGAGACCGCGGCGGGGCGCACCGCCATCGAGGGTTACTTCACGGAGAATTTCCAGCCGGAGCTGAAGGGGCCGCCAAAAGTGCTGTCCGGCCGGGACCACAGCTTTTCCGACGTCGCCCGCAAGGTCGTGTCGATCATCAATCTCAACAGCGTTCGCGCCATCGAGACCATGCTCGGCGGTGTCGCCGTCAATCCGCTGCGCTTCCGCGGCAATCTCTACGTGACGGGCTGGCCGGCGTGGTCCGAACTTGAGCTGGTCGGCCAGACGCTCGCGATCGGGCAGGCCCGGCTGAAGGTGGTCAAGCGCATCGTGCGCTGCCCGGCCGTCAACGTCGATCCCGACACCGCCATACGCGATCTCGAGATACCGCCGACGCTGTCGCGCAATCTCGGCCACATGGATTGCGGCATCTATGCCGAGGTGGTGGCGGACGGCGAGATCGGCGTCGGTGATGCTGTCGCGGTGGAAGAGCCGAAGCTCGTGTGAGCTGGCACCGGTCCCGTAGGGTGGGCAAAGCGAAGCGTGCCCACGTTCTTTCCGACTTCAGAGAGGTGGTGGGCACGGCGCGTGCGCGCCTTTGCCCACCCTACGACACCCTCGCTACGGCACTGTCACTCCGTCAATTCGGCATCACATACGCATAGATCCGGCCGCGCGAGATCGGAGCTTCGCGGACGCGGTTGCCGTTGTTGCCGGAGATCATGATCGGATTGCCCTGCGCGTCGATGCCGGTGATGATGCCGACATGACCGCCGCGGCGGCCACGCGACATCACCGCGATGGCGCCGACCTGCGGACCGGAGACGCGCGTACCGTAATGCGCGAACGAGCTCGCCATGTCGGAGCCGGTGCCCTGATGGCCGGTGTGCTGCAGCACCATGTTCATGAAGCGCGCGCACCACAGGCTGCCGCGACCGGTCGGGTTGCCGCCAATGTAGCGGCGCGCCTCGGAGACGAGACCGGACCCGCCGCCAACGCCGGCGCCTGCAGCCATGCCGTTATTGGCCATGCCACCGACATTAGCATTCGGATTGTAGCTGGCCTGGGTGTCGGCGAATCCGCTCGCCTGCAATTGCGCCGCGCCGCGCTCGAAGCGCGAACTGCGTGCATGATGGCGATAGTGATGATGTCTGGCGTGATGCACGTAAGCGTGCCGCTCTGCGCTATGACGATGATGCGGCCGCGCTGAGGCCGGAGAAACGAACACGGCAACCGCCGCGAAGAAAATCGCCAGCGCGATAACACAGCGCGACAGGCGAGACGCAAACAACTCCAACATTACTCATCCTTCGTTGACACCCCCACTTCCAATCGGCCCGTGCGGTGGCCGACCTCCGTCTGGCCGTTAAGCCGCCGGATGTGGCGAGAAAAAGACGCCGAGGGCGGCGAATAGCTGCGATGATCTTGCGTCAGTACTGGTGTGAAGCTGCCTCATTGCGGACAACAGCGTTAACTGCAATCCTGAAGTCACGGCCTGAAGAGAGGGAAACAGTTAATGCCCCACGCCACGACCAGGGACGACGTCCGCATCTATTTCGAAGAAGCGGGTCAGGGAACGCCAATCATTTTTCTGCACGAGTTCGCGGCCGACTACACCAATTGGGAGCCGCAGATGCGTTACTTCTCGCGCGGCCACCGCTGCATCACCTATTCCGCGCGCGGCTACACGCCATCCGACGTTCCGGCGGGCGAGGTCTACAGCTACGAACATTTCTACACCGATGCGCTCGCGGTGCTCGACCATCTCAAGATCGAGCGCGCGCATCTCGTCGGTCTTTCGATGGGTGCTTACTCGTCGCTGCAGATCGGATTGAACGCGCCGCAGCGCGCGCTGTCGATGACGCTTGCCGGTGTCGGCTCCGGCTCCGAGCTCGAGAACCTCGACAATTGGCGCAAGCAGTGCCGCACCAATGCCGAGCAATTCGAGACACTCGGCTCCGCCGAGGTCGCAAAGGTCACGCGCGAGGCGCCGAGCCGGATTCCCTTCCTGGTGAAGGATCCGCGCGGCCACGCCGATTTCTACGCCGCGCTGGCGCGGCACGATTCCAGGGGATCAGCGAACACGATGCGCGGCTTCCAGGGCGGCCGTCCCTCGATCTACACCCTGACGGATGCGATCAAGAAGGCCGCCACGCCGGCGCTGATCATCTGCGGCGACGAGGATGACCCTTGTGTCGGGGCGAGCCTGTTCCTGAAGAAGCATCTGCCGGCGGCGGGGCTCGCGATGTTTCCGAAATCGGGTCACGTGCTCAATCTAGAAGAGCCCGCGCTGTTCAACGCGAGCGTGGAGCGGTTCGTGGCGCTGGTGGAGGCCGGGAGATGGCCGGTGCGCGATCCGAGGTCGCTGGCGGCGCACTGACTGCCAGCTCCTCATCACTTCCCCTGCCCGCGGCTCAGCAGGAACACGCCCTGCTCGCCGAACAGATTCCACACCCACCAGGGCAATCGCAGCCGCAGCGGGCGGCCGTAGAGGTCGAGTGCCTCGGCGCGCTCCATCTTGACGCCGATGGCGTCGCAGAGCTCGACGAAGTCCTTGATGGTGCAGAAATGGATGTTGGCGGTGTCGTACCAGCTGGCCGGCAGATTCTCCGTGCGCGGCATGTGGCCGCCGACCAGGAGCTGCAGGCGCATCCGCCAGAAGCCGAAATTCGGGAACGACACGATGGCGCGACGGCCGATGCGCAGCAAATTCTCCAGCACGGCCTTGGGCTGCCGCGTCGCCTGCAGCGTCTGCGACAGGATCACGTAGTCGAAGGCGTCATCGGGATAGTTGACGAGGTCGGTATCGGCATCGCCCTGCACCACCGCGAGGCCTTTTGCCACGCAGCGGTTGACGCCCTCGCGCGACAGCTCGATGCCACGGCCGTCAATGCCGCGGGTCTCGAGCAACTGAAGCAGATCGCCGTCGCCGCAGCCGACGTCGAGCACTTTCGAGCCCGGCTTGACCATCTCGGCGACCAGCAGATGGTCGGCGCGAAACGGGCCGGACTGCTCCGCAGTGAGACCGTTGAGCGGCAGCACTTGCTGTACAGACATCGCTAGCCGTCCTTGCTGGTGAGCCCGCGCGCCTTGCCTGCCGATTGCAGGAAGGCGCGGGAGATGTCGAAGAATTCGGGCACGTCGAGCAGGAAGGCATCGTGGCCGCGGTCGGTCTCGATCTCGGCAAACGACACCCGCGCACTCGACGCATTCAGCGCGTGCACCAGCGCGCGCGACTCCGAAGTCGGGAACAGCCAGTCGCTGGTGAAGGAGACCACGCAGAAGCGGGTCTGGATTCCCGCGAACGCTTTCGCCAGCACGCCGCCATGGTCGCCGGCGATGTCGAAATAATCCATCGCGCGCGTGAGATAGAGATAGGAGTTGGCGTCGAAGCGCTCGACGAAGGACGAGCCCTGGTAGCGCAGATAGGACTCGACCTGGAAATCGGCATCGAACGAGAAAGTCGGCAGCTCGCGGTCCTGCATGCGGCGGCCGAATTTTCGATGCAGTGCTGCGTCCGAAAGATAGGTGATGTGCGCAGCCATGCGCGCGACCGCGAGGCCGCGATGCGGATGGATGCCCTGATCGGCGTAGGCGCCGTTGTGCCAGTCGGGATCGGCCATCACGGCCTGGCGGCCGAGCTCGTGGAAGGCGATGTTCTGTGCCGAATGCCGCGTCGAACAGGCAATCGCCAGCGCCGAGTAGACGCGCTTGGGATAGGCCGCGGTCCATTGCAGCACCTGCATGCCGCCCATCGAGCCGCCGACGACGGCGAACAGCGTGTCGATGCCGAGCCGGTCGATCAGCATCGCCTGCGCGCGCACCATGTCGGGGATGGTGATGACGGGGAAATCCAGGCCCCACACCTTGCCGGTTGCGGGATTGATCGAGGCGGGCCCCGTCGAGCCCATGCAACCGCCGATCACGTTGGAGCAGATGATGAAGTAACGGCTGGGATCGAGCGGACGGCCGGGACCGACCAGCGTCTCCCACCAGCCGGATTTGCCGGTGACGGGATGCACATTGGCGACGTGCTGATCACCGGTCAGCGCATGGCAGATCAGCACCGCGTTGGAGCGATCGGCGTTGAGCTCACCATAGGTCTTGTAGGCGATCTGGAACGGGGTGAGATCGATGCCACAATCGAGCCGCAGCGGCTGGTCGGCGCCGAACTGCGCGACCTCCGAACTCGGATGATCGACCTCATGCGACCGGTCGTCGGCACTGATCGCGGGACTGGGGACAGACTTGACGCCAACCATCTCTGACCATCGACCTCGTTTGCGATCAAACGTGAGACCGCGATGAAATCAGGCCATAAAAAACCCGGCCTGAACGATAGGTTCGGCCGGGATCGAAAGCGTCCCCGGCCTGTTTAGCGAGTTTTTTAACGTGGCTGCAAGCCGGCCGGCTCAAATGACCACGGAACAGGCAAAAACCTACCGGCTTGGGCCCTTTTCGTCAAGTCACGGTCCGGATAAGCCAAAATGGCCTCTCTGCGGGCTCCCTGGCAGGTCGTCATTTCTCTTTGCTTTCGCCGCCCTGACTGCCTAATCAAGACATCGACCGCAGCGGATCCGGCTTGCCCGATCCGCATTGGAACGCCACTCACAACAGCACTCGCAGATATGTCCCAACGTCCGCCCGCGCCACCATCTCTCCAGGAATTGCGCAAGGAGATCGACGCGATCGACGAGGGCATGCATCGCCTGCTGATGCAGCGCGGCGACATCATCGACCGCCTGATCCAGGTGAAGCAGACCCAGGAGGTCGGCTCGGCGTTCCGCCCGGCGCGCGAAGCCTCGATGATGCGTGACATCGTGCAACGCCACCGTGGCATTCTGCCGCTCGACACGGTCGAGAGCATCTGGCGCGTCATCATCTCGACCTTCACCTATGTCCAGGCGCCGTTCTCCGTGCATGCCGACATCTCGGTGAGCGAGCCGGCGATGCGTGATTCCGTGCGCTTCCATTTCGGCTTCACGGTGCCTTACGTCGCGCATTTCAGCGCGCAGGCGGCGGTCGAGGCCGTGGCGAAATCCAAGGGCGACCTGGCGCTGGTCTCGGCGACATCGAGCCGCACGCCGTGGTGGCTGGAGTTGGAGGCTGATGGTGCGCCGAAGATCATTGCGCGCATGCCCTTCGTCGAGCGCGCCGACCATCCGGCGGCGCTGCCCGTATTCGCGATCTCGCGCGTCGCCGACAGCGCCGTGGTGACGGAGGTCGAGACCTTCAGCGTGCGCGTGTCGGGGTGGAACGCCGAGGTCGCGCGGGCGCTGTCGCCGCTCGCCGATATCGTGGCGGTGCCCGATACCGCCTTCGACGGCGCAGCGTTGCTGGTCTCGGTCACCAGCGACACCAGCATCGACAAAATCAGGGCTGCTCTGATCGAGGCAGGGGCCTCGGTGCGCTCCACGGCTCTCGTCGGCAGCCACGCAACGCGCTATACGGTGCCCCCGACCGGGCCGAAATCGTAAATCGCGTACCGCCTAAGCCTATCCGGAGTTGAAGATGTCCCGCCCCGTGCCGAATCCCGGCATTCTCGATATT
Organism: Bradyrhizobium sp. CIAT3101; assembly: GCF_029714945.1. Lineage (NCBI taxonomy): Bacteria > Pseudomonadati > Pseudomonadota > Alphaproteobacteria > Hyphomicrobiales > Nitrobacteraceae > Bradyrhizobium > Bradyrhizobium sp. CIAT3101. Next base: position 1,053,724 of record NZ_CP121634.1, on the reverse strand, counting down.
GCGCCCTACACGCCCGGCAAGACCCCGGTGCCGGAGCCGGGCCGCAAGGTGTTCAAGCTCTCGGCCAACGAGACGCCGTTCGGACCCTCGCCCAAGGCGATCGAGGCCTTCAAGCACGTCGCGGACCATCTGGAGGACTACCCGGAAGGAACCTCGCGCGTGCTGCGCGAGGCGATCGGCCGTTCTTTCGGGCTCGATCCGAACCGCATCATCTGCGGCGCCGGCTCGGACGAAATCCTCAACCTGCTCGCCCACACCTATCTCAGCCACGGCGACGAGGCGATCTCGACCACGCACGGCTTCCTGGTCTACCCGATCGCGACGATGGCGGTCGGCGCCAAGAACGTGGTCGCGGCCGAGAAGAACCTGACCTGCGACGTCGACGCCATCCTCAAGGCGGTGACACCGAAGACGAAACTGGTCTGGCTCGCCAACCCCAACAACCCGACCGGCACCTATATCCCGTTCGACGAGGTCAAGCGCCTGCGCGCGGGCCTGCCGTCGCACGTGCTGCTGGTGCTGGACGCCGCCTATTGCGACTATGTCTCGCGCAATGATTACGAGATGGGGATCGAGCTCGTCGCCACCACCGACAATACGGTGGTGACGCACACCTTCTCCAAGATCCACGGCCTCGCGGCCCTGCGCATCGGCTGGATGTTCGGCCCCGAGCACATCATCGACGCCGTCAACCGCATCCGCGGTCCGTTCAACGTGTCGACGCCGGCGATGTATGCCGCGGTCGCCGCGATCGAGGACACCGCGCACCAGGCGATGTCGAAGCAGTTCACCGAGACCTGGCGCAACTGGCTCACCGAGGAGATCACCAAGCTCGGACTGAAGGTGACCCCGGGCGTTGCCAATTTCGTGCTGATCCACTTCCCGCAGGAAGGCAAGACCTCGGACGCGGCCGATGCCTATCTCACCAAGCGCGGCCTCGTGCTGCGCGCGCTGAAGAACTACGGCCTGCACCACCAGCTGCGCATGACCATCGGCACCGAGGAGGCCAACCGCCTCGTCGTCGACGCCCTGCGCGACTTCATGGCCGACAAATGAGCGTGGACCCGCACTTCCAGCGCGTCGCGCTGATCGGCTTCGGTCTGATCGGCGGCTCGATCGCGCGTGCTGCCAAGCTTCAGGGCTTGGCTGGCGAGATCGTCACCACCGCGCGCTCGGAGAAGACGCGCGCGCGGGTGCTCGAGCTCGGCATCGTCGACCAGGTCGTGGCGACCAATGCGGAAGCCGTGAAGGACGCCGATCTCGTCATCCTCTGCATTCCCGTCGGCGCCTGCGGGCCGGTGGCACAGGAGATTGCGGCGCATCTCAAGCCGGGTGCCGTCATCTCCGATGTCGGCTCGGTCAAGGGCGCTGTCGTCAAGGACATGGCGCCGCATCTGCCGAAGCATGTCCATTTCGTGCCGGCGCATCCGGTGGCGGGCACCGAGCATTCGGGCCCGGATTCCGGCTTCGCCGAGCTCTTCATCAACCGCTGGTGCATTTTGACGCCGCCGGAAGGCACCGACGCCGCCGCAACCGCGCATTTGCGCGCCTTTTGGGCGGCGATGGGTGCCAAGGTCGAGGTGATGACGCCGGATCATCATGATCTCGTGCTCGCGATCACCAGCCATCTGCCGCATCTGATCGCCTACACCATCGTCGGCACCGCCGACGAGCTGCAGCAGGTGACGGAATCGGAGGTCATCAAGTTCTCCGCCGGCGGCTTCCGCGACTTCACCCGCATCGCGGCCTCCGACCCGACGATGTGGCGCGACGTCTTCCTCGCCAACAAGGACGCAGTGCTGGAGATGCTCGGCACCTTCACCGAGGATCTCGCAAAGCTCACCCGCGCGATCCGTCGCGGTGACGGCGAAGCGCTGTTCGATCACTTCACCCGCACCCGCGCCATCCGCCGCGGCATCGTCGAGATCGGCCAGGATTCGGCGGCTGCGGACTTCGGCCGCCAGCACGGGCAGCTCGACAAGAAACCCGGCTAGCCGCGGTCCTTGCCCCCTGCGATACGGCGCCGGCCGGCAAGACCGGCGCCGATCTGCATGCATACGCCCAGCATCCAGGTGGCGCCGAACAGCAGATTGCCAGCGGGATCGGACGTCTCGTCGAACACGAAAGCAAAGAGCGCGAGCAGGCCCGCTCCGGCGGCGAGGAACGTGCCGGTTGCGCTGGCGAGGCCGATCGCGGGCGATCGATGCGCCGGCCCAGGCCGAAGCTGCGGCCAGCGCGGGATGTCGATCCCGAGATAGGCGCCGATCATGCCGAGCACGATCAGCAAGACAGTGAATTCGACGGTGTCGAACCCAGGCAGCTCCGCCCGCATCAGCAATGCGGCGACGAAGGTGGCGCCGACTGCGCCCGTCATCGCCAGGCCAAGCCGGGCGACGACGTGCGCAAGCCGAAGGATCAGAAGACCGTCGGACAATGGCCGTCCTCTGGTGATTAGAACGGGTAGTACCGGACCTGCGTCATGACGATGTTGTCGTCGGTCTTGGGCGCGCCGCCGACACCGGCAAAGGCAAACCGCTGCGTGTACGAATACTGCACGCCGGCTTTGAGCGTGCCGTAATTGCCCTGGTAGATGGTGTCGTAGATGCCGGCGGTGATCTGCCGGACTTCCTTGGTGTTGCCGTTACAGGTCGCGGCCGGGGTGTTCTCGGTGAAGCAGCCGGTGTTGTTGTAGAGCGGATTGCCGTAGCCGAACGGCACCGTTCCGACATTGGCGAAGTTGGCCTTGGCTTTTTCCAGACCGGCGTAGCTGTAGACATCGAGGGTCGGCATCGCGTGCCAGACCAGGCCGACCGTGGCCGCCGTGATCGTTAGCGGCAGCACCGTCCCGTCCTGCGCCAACGCAGCGTCGGGGAACGGCGTTTGCGTAAAGCGTCCGAGCACACCGTGAGAGCCGTAGAGCTGGAGGTCGAGTGTTTTCGGAATCAGCTCGGCAAAGATGTGACCACCGAAGCTGCCGGTGTCGTAGGTGTGGTTGGCGCCGTTGAAACGGTCGAACAGCTGGCGATAAAGCGCCCAGGCTTCGACGTGCAGCTTGTAGGGCCCGAGCCGCGGGTCCCAGGCCGCCTTGACCGTGACGTCAGGTACCTGGTTGAGGCTTACATTGTTGAGGCTGTTGAAGAAGCTGCCGCCTGGCCCGGTCAGGTTGACCTGGAGGTTCGGATTGAGCACGCCCTGCGGCCCGACGGCGGGCGTGCCAACTGCCGGGACGTTACCGCCGAAGAACGACGTCTGGGCATTCTCGACGGAAGCAGCGAGCTTGAACTCAGGTCCGATGTCCTGCCAGACGCGCAAACCTGGCTGCCGCGCGGAGATGAATCCCGGGACGGATTCGAAATCGATCACACCGGGCGCATCGACGCCGCGTGGATCGATGCCCGCCTTGCTCGGCGAGTTCAACGACCATGATTGCCCGGCGAGGAAATGGAAACCGAGATCGCTGCGGTAGACCTCCAGGCTGAGCTGTCGCATGCGTGGATTGAACGAGTTGGTCGCCACTGAACTCGCCGTCTGCGCAGCGCCCTCGAAGTCGATTTCGCCGTAGCCGGCGAGATGCGTATCGGGATCGGCGTTGCCTTCAGCCAGCACCGAGAACCTGCTCTGGCGCGCGGAGAACCGCGTCTCCGGGACAAAGAAATTGTGAGCCTGCTGATAGGGAATGAAGTTGTAGACCGAACCGGTATCGGAAGCGATGTTGCGCGAGCGGTAGATGCCGGTGAGATCGACCCAGCCGCCGAATGTCAGCGTGATGCCCTTGTAGCAGATCTTGCCGGACGCCGACGCACAGGCATCGACGGGCAGCGCCTTGTAGGTCCCCGACATCGGCATGGCCTTGGCCTGCACGGCTTCGACCTGACGGGTCTTACGTGCCTCCGAGTCCACCTTCTGCTGCAGCTCCTTCAGCTTCGCCTTCAGCGCCTGGAGTTCGGTTGTGACATTGTCGTCGGCACGCGCCTGTCCCGAACAGGCAGCGAGTAGTCCCAGCATGAGTCCGCGAGTGATGATCCGCACGTAAGCCTCCCTCCACATGGGAAGCAGGTGCTGTTGGTTGCGCCCCCGGCGCGTGCATGCTTCCCTGGTGTGGAGTGATGCGAATGAGCGAGCTGTTATTCTCGGCGAGGCGCATCTTCTGCATCACGTTTTCCTGACGATCATGTTCGGAATATTTTCGTGGCTACCCCGATCCGCACGCGCGATTGCCGCGCTTACGACACAACGCGCATTGGGCCCGACCGGGACATGGCCGGGCCCAACTCCGCGACGCGCAAAGCCTCAAGGGGGATGGCGGCTATTGACCCTTGGTCGCGCGGATCACCGTGGGGCGCGGTGATTTCGCAGACGGCGCGTAAGCCATCGCATCGCGCGGCGCAGCGCTCGCGAGATGGCGGTCGCCGTTCGGATACTGGGCTTGGTGGGCGGCCGGCTGCTGCGATCGCCACTGCGCGAAGGCAGGCGTCGCGAGTGCGGTCGACATGGCGATGGCGGCAATGAACAGCTTGGACGTCGTCATGGGTATCTCTCCTGCCTCGGTGGCCCGCGTCATCGGGCAGCCGACATGGAGAGAGACCGGGCTTGGCGGCTCCGCATTCCCGGCGGACGATCACGATCCAGCGAAGAGACCGTGACGTCGCCGGTGAGAGCAACGACCGCTAGTACAGCGGCGGAATCTGGCCGACCGTGATCGGGCCGAGCAGCACGGCGCCGTCGACGAATTTCAGCGGGAAGCTGCGGGCCTTCTTGCCCTCGAGGGTGCTCTCGGTGCCGATCGAGTTGATGCCGGCGGCGACGCCGGCGTTGGCGTTCTGCTTGATGACCTTGCCGAGGCCGGGAACGGCACGGTCGAGCGCGCCGAAGAGATTGTTGAGGTCCTTCGACTTCACGCCGGGGGCGACGCGATCGAGCGTCGCCTGCGGTACGCCCTCTTCCAGCATCTTCTCGATCCCGAGCGCCGGAATGACGCGTTCGAGACCGGTCACGGTCATCTGCAATTCGCCATCGAGTCGGCCATTGGCCGACAGGCCCAGCGTGCCGGCCGCGACTGCGATCATCTCGCCCTGCTGGATCCGCGACTGCACGATTTCGATATGGCCGCCGGCGGCCTGGATCTCGCGGAAGCGCTGCGGCCAGGGTTTTGGGGTGAGATCGGAGAGCCCGGTGATCTTCGCACGCGTGTCGGCTTCGAACGGCTCGGCGAGCAGCGGGTGCACGCCCTGGATGCTGCCCTGCGCGACCTGAAGCACGGTCTCGATCACGGGGTGATCGGCCGGCGATCCGTCGGCGATGCGACCATGCAGCTCAATCTGCTTGGCGCGCGCGAGCGGCACCTGCACCGAACCATCGAGCCGGTTGATGCTGGGATCGTCGAACACGATGGAGGCGCGTTCCGGGATGGCCGGCAAGCCAACCACACTGCTGCGGCCATTGCTCCAGTTCACCACGAAGGTGTTTTGCGTGACGCCGTCGGTCAATGTTGCCGGCGCGGAAAACTCGGCGATGACGTGCTTGGGATCGTAGACCTGCGCCAGAACCAGAATGTTGTCGAGCTTGGCCGTGAACGGCGTCTTGCTCGCATTCTGTGACACCAGGGCGACGCTGGCGCCGGAGCACTGGACCTCGAAGCGGAACGGGAAGCCGGCAATCGAGCGCTTGGCGCAGTCATAGATGCGGCCGGATTTGGCCTCCTGCGCGCGCCAGGCATCGGCCGCGACCTCGGCCTGCGAGGCCGCATAGAACCAGAAGCCGCTCCAGGCGGCCGCAAGGATCAACAGGAGGACGGGAGCAATGAAAAGGCCCCAACGGGAGCGCCGGCCTGCGGCAATGGTCATATCGGACATGCGGCGACCCTTTGACCCCAGATTTTGTCAAATGTAAGCGAGGCTGGCCCCGGACGAAAGGCCGAGAATTCGCTTCGCTTGGAGACACGGTTCTGGTAGCCGTGCCCGAAATGTCGGAAATCACCCTTCCCACCGTCACGTCAGCCAAGGGCGACCTCTGGGTGTTCGGCTACGGATCGCTGATGTGGCGGCCGGGCTTCGAATTCGAGGAGCGCGTCCCGGCGCGGCTGGTTGGCGAGCATCGCGCGCTCTGCGTCTATTCCTTCGTGCATCGCGGCACGCCCGAGCAGCCGGGCCTGGTGCTGGGGCTCGACCGCGGCGGCGCCTGCCGTGGCATCGCCTTCCGTGTCGCTGAAAAGAACCGTGCCGACGTGGTCGCCTACTTGCGGGCGCGCGAGCAGGTGACGTCGGTCTATCGCGAGGTGATGCGCTCGGTGTGGCTGGAGAACGAAGCGCGCGAGCGCGTCTCGGCGCTCGCCTATGTCGTCGACCGCGGTCATGTGCAGTACGCCGGCCGGCTGTCGCTCGCCGACCAGCACCGCCATGTGCTGCAGGGTCACGGCCAGTCCGGCGCCAACCGCGACTACGTGACGGCGACCGTCAAGGCGATCGAGGCCGAAGGCTTTCGCGACACGCAATTGCATCAGCTCGCGACGATGCTGCATGGTGCGCACGCGCCGGATCCGGCGGAAGATCGAGAGAACCGCTAGCTCTCCGAGGGCGCGTAGCTCGGCGCGCTGCCGATCAATTGCTCCTGCTCCTTGCGGCCGGCCTCGACGAGGCGAGCGGTCGCATCCTCGATCGCCGTCTGCACGCGGGTGAGAAACTCATCCTTGGGCAGGCCCGGCGGCAACGGATCGAGGAACTCCACCACCAGCGTGCCGGGATAGCGCATGAACGTCCGGCGCGGCCAGAACAGGCCGGAATTGAGCGCGATCGGCAGGCACTGCACGCCGCAGGATGAATAGATCTGCGCAAACCCGGTCTTGTAATCCGGCGGCGCCCCCGGCGCACGGCGCGTGCCTTCCGGAAAGATCACGAGCTGGCCGCCTGCGCGCACCGCCTCGCGCGCGCGCCGCGTCATGTCGAGCAGCGCCTTGACGCCGGCATTGCGGTCGATCGCGATCATCCCGGTCTTGACCAGGAACTGGCCGAACACCGGGATCTGCATGAGCTGGCGCTTGAGGATGAAGATCGGGCGATGAAAGAAGCCCGGCAGCACGAACGTTTCCCAGAACGACTGGTGCTTCGCCACGATCACCAGCGGCCCCTGCGGGATCTTCTCGACCCCACGAAATTCAATTTTGATGTTACAGACCACGCGCATCAGGAAAAGCGTCGCCTTCGCCCACCATTCGGCGACCGTCAGCATCGCGCGCGGCGGCAATGCGAAGGTCGGCAGCGCCACGATCGCGAGGCACACCAGCACGGTGTAGAACAGCACGTTGAACAGCAGCGAGCGCACGAAAATCAGGAACATCGAAAATCCGATCAATTGGCCTGCGCCGTAGCCGGCCGCCTGGATTGCAGACCCGCAGGCTGCTCCGACACTTCGGGGGAAAGGTCAATGCCGAAATCTTCCAGCCGCACCCTGAGCTCGGCGGCGATGTACTTGACATATTCGGACAGGAGCAGCCGCAGCGTCGAGGCCGAGGTCCACCACGGTTCCTCGCGCCATTTGTCGCCGACCACGGCGAACGGGATCAGCGCGGTCTCCGGCATCGCATGCGAGAACTCCACCAGCGCGCGCGGCATGTGATAGTTCGAGGTCACCACGATCAGCGACTTGAAGCCGCGTCCGTCGGCCCAGCGCCGCGCCTCCGCAGCGTTGCCGCGGGTCGTCAGCGCAGTACGATCGAGATCGACGCAGCAGGTCATGAAGGACTGGTTCTCCGGCAGCGTCCGGGAGATGTCGCTCGCGGTCGAGGTCGGATGCACACCCGAGATCAGAAGCCTTTTGCCGTAACCGGCCGCCAGCAGCTCCATCGCATCCGAGACCCGCGAGGAGCCGCCGGTCAGCACCACGATGCCGTCGGCCTTGCGGTCGGGCGCCATCTCGGCGCCGCGCAATTGCGACAGGAACGCGACGAAACCCGCCGCCGCGCCGACAAAGGCGAATGCGATCGTCGACACGACGGTCGCGCGGAGCCAGCCGCGCGGCAGTTTCGGCGATCGATCGTCGGTCGGCGTGGTCATATGATGTCGGTGATCCCTTCCCGGATTATTTTAGGACGTTTTGAGGCGAAGTGGAGTCCGGTTTAACGGGCTCAATCCACGTCATTCAGCGTCGCGAACAGGGTCTGGCGCGAGGCGGCCGCTGTGATGGCACCGATCAGGACGGCCTGCACCGCGAGCACGACATAGCCGGACGGCCGCAGTGAGAAGGTGCCGAGCAGGGCTGCGAACTGGTCGCCGACCGGGGTGCCGGAGAACCAGCCGGCAATCGACTCGGAGAAGCCGAACAGCAGCATGGCGACGCCGCCGCCGATGACGCCGCCTTCGAGGCCGAGCCTGAGGAAGTGCCGCAGGAAATGATTGGCAATGTAGCGGTCGCCGGCGCCGACGAAATGCAGGACCTCGACGATCGGGCGGTTCGCCGCCATCGCGCCGCGGGTCGCGAACGAGACCGAGATGATGGTCGCGACGATGACGAGCGCGAGGATGCCGATGCCGGCGAACACGGTCGCATTGGTCATCGAGCGCATCCGTTCGATCCACGCGCGATGATCGTCGACGCTGGCGCTCGGTGCCACCTGCGTCACGCGGGCGCGCAGGGCGCCGAGATCGAGCGCGGTGCCCGGCTGCACGCGCGCGATGATCATGCGCGGCACCGGCAGATCGTCCATCGACAGCCCGGTGCCGAGCCAGGGCTCGAGCAGCTTGCCGCTCTCGTCCTTGGTGAACGGCTTGACCTCGACGATGCCGGCTTGCGCGCGCATCGCCTCGGTGACGGCGGCAGTGTCGCGCTCGATATCGCGGCCCGATTGCGGGCGAACCTGGATGGTGATCTCGCTCGCGACATCGGACTGCCATTCCGCAGCCGACGCGCTGACCAGCAGCACCGTGCCCGTCGTCATCGAGGCGAGGAAGGTCATGATGGCGACGACGGCGACCAGCGCGCGGCCATGGATCGAGGCGCGCGGCACGATCGGCGACATGTTGCGCGCCTTGGCGGGGAGCTGCGGACGTTCCTGTCCGAGATCGACCAATACGCCGCGCTCGTCGGTCTTACTCATAGACGTGCAACCGGCCCTGATGCAGCACGAAGCGGCGCGCTTCGTACTGGTCCATCAGCGCGATGTCGTGGGTTGCGATAATGACGGCCGTACCCGACTTGTTGAGCTCGATGAAGAGCCGCAGCAGACGGCGCCCGAGCGTCGGATCGACGCTGCCGGTCGGCTCGTCCGCGAGCAGCAGTTGCGGCCGCGAGATCACCGCGCGCGCGATCGCCGCGCGCTGCTTCTCGCCGCCCGACAGGATCGGCGGCAGTGCATCCATGCGGTCGCCGAGGCCGACCCAGCGCAGGAGGTCGATGACCTCCTTGCGGTAGCTGGATTCGCTGCGGCCCATGACGCGGAACGGCAGCGCCACGTTCTCGTAAGTCGTCATGTGGTCGAGCAGGCGGAAATCCTGGAGCACGATGCCGATGCGCTTGCGCAGATCGGCGATCTCATCCTTGCCGAGCGTCGAGATGTCGTGACCGAACAGATTGACGAGACCACGCGTCGGCCGGTGCGACAGGAACAACAGGCGCAGCAATGACGTCTTGCCGGCGCCGGACGGGCCGGTGAGGAATTGGAAGGAATGCGCAGGGATCTGGAAACTGAGATCGCGCAGGATCTCCGGCCCCAGACCGTAGCGTAATCCGACATTTTCGAACCGAACCAAGCTCAGCTCCGTTCGAGAGAGGACGCAAGCCGCACCGCGACGCACCGCCACAGACGTTCCACGGGTTTTGCGACCGTTATGGTTTCCGGTTCGTTAACGGTCGCCTTGTAGCATCCTGGCCGCCCGGTTTCGCACGACCGGGTTATCGTCGAGGCCCGTCCATGCATATCGTCTGTCCCCATTGTACGACATCCTACGCCATCAAGCTTGCGAGCCTTGGGGCCAACGGGCGGACGGTCCGCTGCTCCCGCTGCAAGGAAACCTGGATGGCGCATCCCGAGGATGCCATCGAGGAGGCCGTCGTGCCGGCGATGGCGGCAGCCAGCCAGGCTGACGACCAGTCCGACCTCGCCGAGCAGTGGAACTCCTATGCCAAGGACGACCCTGCTGCCGAAACCCCGATGGTCGAAAGCCCCTCGATTGCCAGCGACTGGCCGACCGAGAATGCCGAGCCCGAGGACGAGTGGTCCGCAGCGGCCCGCGCCGCCGAGGAGGACGTCGTCGGCGTGCAGCACCAATCCTGGTTCCGCGGCCTGTTCAGCCGGCGCGGGGCAAAGGTCAGCCGCCCGGCCCCGGCCGTGGTCCGACGCAAATCCTATTTTGGCCTGCCGACCGCCTGCGCGGCCATGGGCGCGCTGGTGCTGGCGCTGGTGATCTGGCGCGGCGACATGGTCCGCCTGCTGCCGCAGACCGCGGCGTTCTACAAGATGGTCGGCCTGGAGGTGAACCTGCGCGGGCTGGCCTTCAAGGACGTCAAGCTCTCGACCGAGACCGTGGACGGTAAGCAGGTGCTGGTGATCGAGGGCGTGATTGTCGGCCAGGGCAAGAAGCCGCTCGATATTCCGCGCCTGCGCTTTGCCGTGCGCGACGCGCAAGGCGCCGAGATCTACGCCTGGAATTCGGTGCTGGAGCAGACCGTGCTGCAACCCGGCGAGCGCGCCTTCTTCCGCTCGCGCCTGGCCTCACCGCCGCCGGAAGGCCGCAATATCGACGTTCGCTTCTTCAACCGGCGCGACATCGCCGGCGGCAGCGTGTAATCAGGCTTCGTAGAGTTCGCACGGGGTTGATCCCATGCCAAAAGTGTTGATCGCCGATGACGAGGATTCGATGCGCCAGTTGGTGGCGCGCGCCATCGCCATGGACGGCCACGAGACCGTCACCGCACAGGACGGCGCGGAAGCGCTCGAGATCCTGACCCGCGAGGACGGCGCGTTCGACCTGTTGCTCACCGACATCCAGATGCCCGTCATGGACGGCATCGCGCTCGCACTCTCCGCCGCGCGTGACTTTCCCCAGTTGACCATTTTGCTGATGACGGGCTTTGCCGACCAGCGCGAGCGCGCCTCGAACCTCAACGCGCTGGTGCATGACGTCGTGACAAAGCCGTTCTCGGTCGCGGATATCCGCACGGCGGTGGCCGATGCGCTAGCGGCGAAGAAGGGGTAGCGGCAGCGCCATTGCCGTTGTGAAGCAATCATGATTCCCCACAAATGGTGTCGTCCCGGCGAAGGCCGGGACCCATAACCACAGGCAGTGGTTTGGCGAAGGCTCTTGGTTAGCAGCTCGCGCAAGAACTGCTTCCCGGGAGTATGGGTCCCGGCCTTCGCCGGGACGACACTGAGATTGCGGCAACTTCGCAGCTAACTCACCAGAACCTCAAAAATCCTTCAGCAGCCGCTCGATGTAATCGAGCTCGATCTGCGGCCGCGAGGGGTCGCCGAGGCGACGGCGGAGCTCTTCGAGGATGCGGCGGACGCGCTGGACGTCGATCTCGCCGGGAATCTTGACCGTGTAGTCGTCGCCGAATTCGCGGCCATGCAGCGGACGGCCGAGCGGGTCGGTCTGGTTGCCGCCGCTCTGCTGGCGCCCGGCGCGATTGCCGGGACCGTCGCCCTGGCCGTCGCCGTCGCCCTGCTGCATTGCCTCGGCCATCTTCTGCGCACCCTTGCGCATCGCATCCAGTGCCTTGCCCTGGGAATCCACCGCGCCGTCGGCATTGCCGTCGCCGAGCTTCGAGCCCGCGTCGCCCATGGCGTTGTCGGCGGAATCGAGCCCGCCGTCATCATCGCCCTGGTCGGCGTCCTGATCGCCGTCCTGGCCCTGGTCGCCTTGCTGACCCTGCTGGCCCTTCTGTCCCGGCTGGCCTTTCTGGCCCTTCTGCGAGAGCCCGCGCTTGGCCATTTCGTCCTGGAGCTTCTTCAAGCGGTCGCGCAACGCCTGCTGATCCTGCTGCAGGTCCGACATCGACTGGTCGCCCTGCTGCTGCTTGCCGCGCATGCGATCGCGCCGGGAGTCCTGGCCCTGCTTGTAGGTCTTGTCGCGCAATTGCTGCTGCTTGCGGATCATGTCGCCGAGCTCGTTGAGCGCCTGCTCCATGTCGCTCTCGCCGGACTGTCCCGGCTGCGCCATCTGAAGGCCCTCCAGCATCTGCTGGAGCTGATCGAGCAGCTGCTTGGCCGCGTCCTTGTCGCCCGAGCGCGACAGGCGCTCCATGCGGTCGATCATGTTCTGGAGGTCCTGCTGGCGCAGGATTTTCGTGTTGGGATCGAGCGGACGCGCGAGCTGCTGGGCGTCCTTGTTGTTGCGGAACTGCTCGGCGAGCTGGCGCATGAAATTGTCGAGCGCCGCCCGCAGATCCTGCGTGAGCTTCTTGATCTCCTCGTCGCTGGCGCCGCGCTCCAGCGCCTGCTTCAGCGCATCCTGCGCCGCGCGCAATGCCTTCTCGACGTCGGAGATGTTGCCGTCCTCGATCGTCACGGCGAGCGCCCACAGGCTCGCCACGACCTCGCGCAATGCATCATCCGTGCGCGCGGCCTCGAGCTGGCGCGCGACGCTATAGAGGCCGAGATATTGCCCGGTCTCCTGCGTGAACAGCTCGGGCGCGATCATCAGCGCGTCGAGCGCGGTGTAGACGTCGGAATTCTTGTTGGCGTCGAGCGCGAGGATGCGGCGCTGCTCGATCAGCGCGCGCGCCAGGGGCTTGGTGAAGAGCCGCTCGGGCAAGCGCATGTTGAACGGCTCGCTCTTCGCCTCGTTGCCGGCCTCGTCCTTGGCGGAGAGCGTCAGCGTGACATCGGCGCCAGCATAGGGATCCTCGCTGAGATCCTTCACCGTCTGGCCGACACCGTTACGGGTCCGCGCATTCGGCAGCACGAGCGGGAATTGCGGCGGCTGGAACAGCGGCCGCGCGGCGGTCTTGGCGTCGCCGTCCTTGCCGGCATCGCTGGAGCGCGGAGCGACTTGCGCCTCGGCGCCGGTGACGCCGTAATCGTCCTCGATCTTGTAGACGAGCTGGAGCGCGCCGCGCGCCTGGCGCTCCGGATCCTTGGCCAGCGCGATCGTCGGCGGCCGGTCCGGCGTCGCCGCAAAAGCCCATTGCGGCTGGCCCGAAGGAGCGCGGACATGCGCCGTGCCGTCGCCGGTGATGGTGAAGTGCTTCTCGTTGGTGCCCTTGGGCGTGGCCTCGGTCGGCGCAACTTCCTTGAGGCCGCCGGACACAACGACATCCAGGCTGCCGCCGGAGGAGCGCACGATCAGCGTCGAGCCGGCGGGAACGGGAAGCGGGCCGGAGGCCGGAAGCGCTGCGGCTTCCTTGTTGGCGGCCGACAGGATCACCGGCGGCTTTCCGGTGTAGAGCGGCGGCGTGACCCAGGCGTCGACGCGGATATTGGCCGGCGCCAGCACGCCGTTCCAGTCGAAGGCGGCACCCAGCCGCATCGTGCGTTCGTCGCCGGCGGCAAAGAAGGTTGCGACCAGCATCACCATGACCAGCGCACGCAGCGCCCAGGGGTCGTGGATGGCGAGGCGCGGGTGCGGCAAACCGGCGCGGATGCGCTTGAGCGAGGCCAGCGTGCGCTCGCGCTGCGCCTGCCAGAGCGCCTGCGCGACCGGATCCTGCGAGGTCAGCGTGTCCGTGAGCGTCGTGGCCGGGCGATGACGGATGCCCGAGCCGCGGTCGAGCCGGGCGAGCGCCTCCTCGCGGCTCGGCCAGCGAAACCGAATCAGGGGGAACAGGGCGGCAGCCGCAAGGCCGGCGAAAATGACGAGACCGATGGCACGGGCGACGAAGGGCAGCGCCAGCCAGAGTCCGGCCCAGGACACCACCAGAAACAGGCCGACGACAGTGAGGACACGCGCCAAGCCGGGCCAGGCACGCTCCCACGCGATGGCATAAGTGGACCGCTCGAGGGCCTGCGCCAGCTTCAACCGCGACAGAGCATCGCCATCGCGGATCGGGTCTGACGGGTCGGGGGTGACGCCGTTCAATCAACTCTCCAGGTTACCCGGCAGAGTGGAGCGTACCACAACGGCAGCACTGAGGCATCCGTTCCTGTACGGGAGACACCCCTTTTCCCGCATAACACGAGGACGTGACTGCCCCGGCGCAACCCCGTAGTTTCCGCGGCGCAATTCCATCGGGACATGCAAGGGAAGTCGAGGAAACGCCATGGACAAGAAGATGCACGACAAGGGCCTGGAAGTCCGCAAAGCGGTGCTGGGCGAAGCCTATGTCAACAACGCGCTGAAGAACGTCGACGATTTCAACCGTCCGTTCCAGGAGATGCTCAACGAGTATTGCTGGGGCACGGTGTGGGGCCGCGAGGAGCTGCCGCGCAAGACCCGCAGCATGCTCAACATCGCGATGATCGCGATCCTCAACCGCCAGCACGAGTTCCGCGCGCATCTGAAGGGCGCGCTCACCAATGGCGTCAGCCGCGACGAGATCCGCGAGATCCTGATGCAGGTCGCGATCTATGGCGGCATGCCCGCCGCCGTCGACAGCTTCCGCATCGCGCGCGAGGTGTTCGCGGAGATCGACGGGAAGGCGTGAGGGGATCAGCCTCTCACCGTCGTCCCGGCGAAGGCCGGGACCCATAACCACCGTCGGATGTGGCTATGGGGACTCGGAGTCACCGCCATCACACAACGACTCCTCCCTGGGGTTATGGGTCCCGGCCTTCGCCGGGACGACAGCGGGGGATTGGGCGCGCACCTCGCTTCCAACAACGAAGAATCAAACAAAGGAAACACCATGGACATCGGATTCATCGGCCTCGGAAACATGGGTTTCCCGATGGCGCGGCGGCTGGTCGAGGCCGGGCACAAGCTCGTCGTGTTCGACACCCGCAAGGAAGCCGTCGACCAGTTGGTCGCGCGCGGTGCCATCGCTGCGACGTCGCCGAAGGACGTTGCCGACAAGGTCGAGACCGTGATGGCGAGCCTGCCGTCGCTGCAGGCCTCGCTCGAGGTTGCGACCGGCGCGAACGGCGTGATCGCGGGGAGCCGCGCCAAGCGCTTCATCGATCTGTCGACCGTCGGCTCGCAGATGGCTGCGAAGATTCACCGCCTGCTGGCCCAGCGCAACATCGTGCAGATCGACTGCCCCGTGTCCGGTGGCGTCGGCGGCGCCGAGAAGGGCACGCTGGCGGTGATGGTCTCGGGGCCGAAGGCGGAGTTCGAGCTGTTGAAGCCCGCGCTCGACGTGATCGGAAAGGTGTTCTTCATCGGCGAGAAGCCCGGTGCGGCGCAGACCATGAAGCTCGCCAACAATTTCCTCTCGGCGACCGCGATCGTGGCGACCTCGGAAGCCGTGGTGATGGGCGTGAAGGCCGGGCTCGATCCCGCCGTGATGATCGACGTCATCAATTCGGGCTCGGGCATGAACACCGCGAGCCGCGACAAGTTTCCGCGCTCGGTGCTGCCGCGGACCTTCGACTTCGGCTTCGCGACGGGACTGATGGTGAAGGATGTGCGGCTGGCGCTGGAGGAGATGAAGCAGCTCGGCCTGTCGATGGAGGTCGCGGATGCCGTCGGCCGCCTGTGGGAGACGGTGATCAGCGCGGAAGGCGCCGAATCCGATTTCACCGCGGCGATCAAGCCGATCGAGAAGAAGGCCGGCGTCGTGGTCGGCGGCAAGACCGGCGGGTTGGCGGGGAAATAGCGCCACCTTCTCCGCTGTCGTCCCGGACAAGCGAAGCGCCGATCCGGGACCATACCCACAGGGAGATGTTTGGCGAAGACTCGGAATGGGAGCTTTGCCCCACAGGCCTCCCTGGGGTTATCGGTCCCCGCGTTCGCGGGGACGACAGCGAGTTGATTGAACTGGCATCACACCTCATCACCGCTCGCGTCCTCGCAACCGACGCGCGAAGTCGTCGACCACTTCGCGACACCCTAATTCACCCTTGAGTTGTAATCTTCGTAAGTTATCCTGTCCGCCCTACACGACGGAAAAAAATCAGGGAGGACGGAATGAAGCGTCATCGACACTTACTTGTCGGTGCGACCACGGCCCTGTTTGCCTGTGTCGCATTCGGTACTTCGCCCGCCATGGCGACGGCGTGCACCAATCTTCGATCCTTGCAACTCCAGCACACGGTGATCAATTCGGCGGACGACAACACCACCGGCACCTTCGTCCCGCCTGGCTCGTGCCCGATCACCGGCCTTCCCGCATTCTGCCGCGTCACAGCAACCCTGATCCCCAGCTCGGACTCCGCCATCAAGATCGAGGTCTGGCTGCCCGAGACGAATTGGAACGGCAGGTTCCTCGGCACCGGCGGCGGCGGCTTCCAGGGCGTGATCACCTACAACGAGCTCGCCCTTGGTATCCAGGGCGGCTTTGCCGCGACCAACAGCGACCTCGGCACGGGATCGTCGGGATGCAACCCGCTGTTCTGCGGCTCGGCCGGCAACATGGGCAATCCGCTCGCGATCGACTTCGGCGATCCGACGGCGCCGTCGACGGGCCTGTTCGGACATCCCGAGCGGATCAAGGATTTCGGCTACCGCGCGATCCATCTGATGACCGAACGCGGCAAGGAGATCGTCAGCGCGTTTTACGGCCATCGATCGCAGCGGGCCTATTTCGCCGGCTGCTCCACCGGCGGCCAGAACGCCCTGATGGAGGCGCAGCGCTTCCCCAACGACTATGACGGCATCCTCGCCGGCGCCGCCGCCTTCAACCGCACCCACCTGCACATGGCGGGGCTCTATGGCTGGCAGAACACGCATGCGAGCCCCGGCCGGTTCATCCAGACCGGACAGATGACGCTGATCAACCAGGCCGTGCTCAAGCAATGCGTCGGCCAGGATGGCGGCGCCAAGACCGATCAGTTCCTGACCGATCCGCGCGACTGTCATTTCGATCCGAAGGTCCTGCAGTGCACCGGCGGCAACGCGCCGCCGGCCTGCCTGACCTCCGATCAGGTCACCACCATGCAGCGCTATTACGCCGGTACGATCGACCCGGTGAACGGACAGCTCGTCAATCCGGGCTCCGAGCGCGGCAACGAGACCGACGACATCCTTGCGCTTGGCCTGGCGTTCCAGGAGCGACTGCCCGAGCCGGGCTTCGACGGGTTGTTCTACTGGGTGTTCGGCCCGAGCTTCGGTTACCCCGCAAGCGCGACCAATTTTTCCAATTTCGATTTCCACCGCGACATCGACAAGGTCGACGACCAACTCGCCGCGGTGCTCAACGCGACCAGCACCGATCTCAGCGAATTCAGGGGGCATGGCGGCAAGCTGCTGATGTACCATGGCTGGGCCGACCCGCTGATCCCGTCGCAGAGCAGCATCAACTACTTCCTGGCGCTGGTGGGAAATGAAGGCCAGAGCGCCCAACCGGTCGGCTTCTTCGACCACGGCAACGGCAATCCGGCGCTGCGACGGACCCAGAGCTACGCGCGCCTGTTCATGGTGCCCGGGCTGTACCACTGTTCCGGTGGCCCCGGCCCCAACACGTTCGATGCGCTCACACCACTGGTCAAATGGGTCGAGGCCGGCGTCGCGCCGGAGACGATCCTCGCCACGAAATTCGTGGCCGATACGCCGCCCGCGGTTCAGATGACCCGGCCACTCTGCGTCTTTCCCAAGGTCGCGAGATACAACGGCAGCGGCGACACCAACGTCGCGGCGAGCTTCACCTGCGTCACCGACGAGAACGACTTCAACCAGAAGCCGGCTCCGAAATACGGGCCGTGAACAACAGGCAGCGCCGGCGAGTCCAACCTCGCCGGCGTCTCACAGCCACGGCGCCGGCGTGTCCATCGCGATGAGCTGCTCGACCTCGATGCGCGGGCGCACGACCGCGTATTGATCGCCCTTCACCAGCACCTCCGGCACCAGTGGCCGGGTGTTATAGGTGCCGGCCTGCACGGCGCCATAGGCGCCCGCGGTCATGATGGCGATGAGATCGCCCGGCTTCGGCGTCGGCAAGGTGCGGTCCAGAGCGAGGTAGTCGCCGGTCTCGCAGACGGGACCGACGACGTCGGCCATGATGGTCGCCGCACCCTTCGCCGGCTCCGTCACCGGCAGGATGTCGTGATGCGCCTCGTACAGCGTCGGGCGGATCAGGTCGTTCATCGCAGCGTCGATGATGACGAAGTTCTTGCCGTCGCCGTGCTTCACATAGATCACCTTGGCGACCAGGATGCCGGCATTGCCGACGATCATGCGGCCCGGCTCGAACATCAGCGTGCAGCCGAGATTGTGGCTGACGCGCTTGACCATCGCGGCATAGGCGTCAGGCGCCGGCGGCGCTTCGCGGTCCATGTAATAGGGAATGCCGAGCCCGCCGCCGAAATCGACGTGGCTGATGTTGTGACCGTCGGAACGCAGCGTCTGCACGAATTCGGACAGGATGCGGAACGCGGTCTCCATCTTGGAGAGATCGGTGATCTGGCTGCCGATATGCACGTCGGTGCCGGTCACCTCGATGCCGGGCAGCTTCGCAGCCCGCGCGTAAACCTCTCGGGCGTGGACGATCGGAATGCCGAACTTGTTTTCGGACTTGCCGGTCGAGATTTTTGCGTGCGTCCCGGCATCGACGTCCGGATTGACGCGGATGGAGATCCGCGCGGTCTTGCCCGTCTCGGTCGCGAGGCGCGACAGCAATTCGAGCTCGGGCTCGGATTCGACGTTGAGACAGAGGATGTCGGAGGCCAAGGCGGCGCGCAGCTCGGTCTCGGTCTTGCCGACACCGGAGAACACGATCTTGCTGGCGGGAATTCCGGCGGCCAGCGCACGCTTCAATTCACCGCCGGAGACGACGTCGGCGCCGGCGCCGAGCTTCGCCAGCGTGCGCAGCACCGACTGGTTCGAGTTCGCCTTCATGGCGTAGCAGACCAGCACCTTCTCGCCGGCAAAGGCATCGGCGAAGACGCGATAGTGCCGCTCGAGCGTGGCGGTCGAATAGCAATAGAACGGCGTGCCGACGGTCGCGGCCAGCTCGGACAGGTTCACCGCCTCGGCGTGCAGCACGCCGTTGCGATAGTCGAAATGGTTCATGGCGTTGGCTCAGTTGCCCCAGCCTATCGGCTGGGCTTTTCGTCCAGGAGCGGGTCGAGGATAAACGGTTTCTTCTTGCCCTTGGTCGCCGCCGGAGGGGCATCCGCGCCATAGGTCGGATTGAACACGCTCGGCGTTTTCTGGGCTTCGGTCTCGGTGTCGGTGGGCGCAGCGATGTTGGCCGTGGACGCGTTGGAGGCGGTCGGCGGCAGATCGAGCGGACCCTTGCGGCCGCAGCCGGCGAGCGCAAGCGCGCTCAGGCTCAAGACAATGATGGCCCACCCCGAGCCGGCCGGGCGAAACTTTGACGTCACGACGAAATCCCCACTACGCGGGCCGCACCATACAGAGATTGGCGCGCTCTGGCGAGAGCCGGATGACCATGAAACATAAGCGAAATTTTGCCTTCAGCCCAATTTTCGCTCTTTTTCCAACCGCTTCGCCCAGGCCTTGGCCTGCGACGTCACGTTCTTTGGCGCGGTGCCGCCGAAGCTGGTGCGGCTCTTCACCGACGATTCGACCGAGAGCACACCGAGCACGTCCTTGGTGATCTTCGGCTCGATCGCCTGCATCTCCTTCAGCGGCAGCTCGTGCAGCGCCACGCCGCCCTCGGCGGCCTTGGCCACGATGCGGCCGGTGACGTGGTGGGCGTCGCGGAACGGCATCTTCAGCGTCCGGACCAGCCAGTCGGCGAGGTCCGTCGCGGTGGCATAGCCCTCGCCGGCAGCCGCTTTCATCTTGGCTTCGTCGGGCACGAGATCGCGGACCATGCCGGTCATGGCGCGGATCGCCAGCGACAGCGCGGCAAAGCCCTCCATCGCGCCCTGCTTGTCCTCCTGCATGTCCTTTTGATAGGCGAGCGGCAGGCCCTTCATCACGATCAGGAGACCGTTGAGCGCACCGATGACGCGGCCGGTCTTGGCGCGCACCAGCTCGGCGGCATCCGGATTGCGCTTCTGCGGCATGATCGAGGAGCCGGTGGTGAACTTGTCGCTGAGGCGGATCATGCCGACCAGCGGCGAGGTCCAGATCACGATCTCCTCGGCGAAGCGCGACATGTGCACGGCGCAGATCGAGGCGGCCGACAATGTCTCCAGCACGAAGTCGCGGTCGGAGACCGCATCGAGCGAGTTCGCCATCGGACGGTCGAAGGCGAGCGCCTTTGCAGTGGCGTGACGATCGATCGGGAACGAGGTACCGGCGAGCGCAGCGGCGCCGAGCGGGGATTCGTTGAGCCGCTTGCGCGCATCCTGGAAACGGCCGCGATCGCGCGCAGCCATCTCGACATAGGCGAGCAGATGGTGGCCGAACGTCACGGGCTGCGCGGTCTGCAGATGCGTGAAGCCCGGCATCACCGTTCCCGCATGCTCCAGCGCGCGTTCCACCAGCGCCTGCTGGAACGCGGCGAGCGCGGCATCGGTCTCGTCGACGATGTCGCGGACATAGAGACGGAAGTCGGTCGCGACCTGGTCGTTACGCGAGCGCGCGGTGTGCAGGCGGCCGGCGGCGGGGCCGATCAGCTCCGACAGGCGGCTCTCGACATTCATGTGAATGTCCTCGAGCGCGCGCTTGAATTCGAAGCCGCCCTTGCCGATCTCTGACAAAATCGTGTCTAGACCCTTGCCGATATTTTTCGCATCAGAGGCCGTGATGATGCCCTGGCTGGCAAGCATCGCGGCGTGGGCCTTGGACGCGGCAATGTCCTGGGCAAAGAGGTGACGATCGACGTCGATGGAGACGTTGATCTCTTCCATGATCTCATCGGGACGTTCCGAGAACCGGCCGCCCCACATCTTGTTGCTCATGATCCCCTGCTCACGCCTTGCTTTGCCGCATGTTTGCTGGTGGAGGCCAGCCGTATTAAGAGGCCTCTGATAGCCATATCTGCGACCGGATGACAAACGATATGCTCGACAAGAAGCCCTCCGCCACGCGCCGGATCCCCATTGTCATCGCCACCGTGGTGGTCGGCGGACTGGCCGGCTTCGCCGCGCTGTATGGGCTCGGCCTGAGCCGGGCCCCGTCGGGCGATCCGGCCTGCCGGGCGGCGGTGGCGACGGCCCAAAAGATTGCTCCGCTCGCCCATGGCGAGGTGGCGGCACTGACCATGGCGAGCGCCCCCCTGAAGCTGCCCGACCTAGCTTTCGAGGATGCCGACGGCAAGCCGAGGAAGCTCTCGGATTTCCGTGGCAAGACCCTGCTGGTCAACCTCTGGGCGACCTGGTGCGTGCCGTGTCGAAAAGAGATGCCGGCGCTGGACCAGCTCCAGACCAAGCTGTCAGGCCCGAATTTCGAGGTGGTCGCGATCAATATCGATACCCGCGACCCCGAGAAGCCCAAAAACTTCCTGAAAGACGCCAATTTGACCAGGCTTGGCTATTTCACCGACCAGAAAGCCAAGGTTTTCCAGGATCTTAAGGCGATAGGCCGGGCCCTCGGCATGCCGACCTCGGTACTGGTCGATCCACAGGGCTGCGAGATCGCGACGATCGCGGGACCGGCCGAATGGGCCAGCGACGACGCGCTGAAGCTGATCCGGGCCGCGCTCGGGCCGGCCGCTGCGTCGCTTTAGGAAAGTTCAGGCGGTGACGTTGAGGTTGCCGCCGACGCCGGGGCCGACATTGGCAAGGGAGGGCTGACCGGCGCCCATCAGCGTCAGGACGGTGGATTTCTCCATGTCCATGTTCTGCTTCGTCAGCGTCGCCGCGATATTCGACTGCAGCGCGCCCTGCTGAGAGGCCAGCATGGTGCTGACCATCGCCATCATGTCCATACGCAAAACCCTCGTACCGCGCCGGACACTAGGGCGGATGGGTTAACGCGACATGAATTGATACACGGCAGAGCCACGGCGGAGGTGCCTTAGGGTGGGCAAAGGCGCGTTCGCGCCGTGCCCACGAGCTCTCTGGTTACAAAAAATGCGTGGGCACGCTGCGCTTTGCCCACCCTACGGCACCGAGACCGACTTATCGCGTCGGAACCGGCTTGGCGCCGCGGTAGTCGTAGAAGCCGCGCTGGGTCTTGCGGCCGAGCCAACCGGCCTCGACATATTTCACCAGCAGCGGGCACGGGCGATACTTGGAATCGGCCAGCCCCTCATGCAGCACCTGCATGATCGACAGACAGGTATCGAGACCGATGAAATCGGCGAGCTCCAGCGGGCCCATCGGGTGGTGGGCGCCGAGCTTCATCGCCGCGTCGATCGCCTCGACGTTGCCGACGCCTTCGTACAACGTGTAGATCGCCTCGTTGATCATCGGCAACAGGATGCGGTTGACGATGAAAGCCGGAAAATCCTCGGAGACGGCGACCTGCTTGCCGAGCTTGGCGACGAATTCCTTGGAGGCCTCGAAGGTCGAATCGTCGGTGGCGATGCCGCGGATCAGCTCCACCAGCTCCATCAGCGGCACCGGATTCATGAAGTGAATGCCGATGAAGCGCTCGGGCCGGTCGGTGGCGGCGGCGAGCCGGGTGATCGAGATCGAGGACGTATCGGAGGCGACGATCGCCTCCGGCTTCAGGATCGCGCAGAGGTCGTGGAAGATCTTGCGCTTGACCTCCTCCTTCTCGACAGCGGTCTCGATCACGAGATCGCAATCGGCGAGGTCGTCGAGCTTTTCGGCCAGCTTGATACGGGCGATCGCCTTGGCCTTGTCGTCCTCGGTCACGCCCTTCTTGGAGACCTGACGCGCCAGATTTCCGTTGATGGTCGCCATGCCCGACTTGAGGCGGTCGGCCGAGATGTCGTTGAGCACCACGTCAAAGCCGGCCAAGGCCGCGACGTGGGCGATGCCATTGCCCATCTGACCCGCGCCGATCACGCCGACCTTCTTGATTACTGCCGCCATAATGTCATCCACCGGAACGGCGCGCATATCGCGCCCTGCCTATCCCCTGAGCCGGGAGGTCTGATTGATCAGAAGCTCGATTAGATCAGAATCCTGGCTCGAAACCTAGATTGGATCGCTTCGAAGGCGTGCCCCACGCCAAAGAAAACGCCTCAGAAATGCGACACCGGCCGGAGTTTATGCCTCCGGCCGGTGTTTTTAACGCGTTTTACTTGCCGAGCTTGCCGAGTTCGGCCGTCAGCTCCGGAACCGCCTGGTAGAGGTCGGCGACCAGGCCGTAATCGGCGACCTGGAAGATCGGCGCGTCCTCGTCCTTGTTGATCGCGACGATCACCTTGGAGTCCTTCATGCCGGCCAGATGCTGGATCGCGCCGGAAATGCCAACCGCGACGTAGAGCTCGGGGGCCACGACCTTGCCGGTCTGGCCGACCTGCCAGTCGTTCGGCGCATAGCCGGCGTCCACCGCCGCGCGCGAGGCACCGACACCGGCGCCGAGCTTGTCGGCGAGCGGCTCGATGTACTTGGCAAAGTTCTCGCGGCTCTGCATGGCGCGGCCACCGGAGACGATGATCTTGGCCGAGGTCAGCTCGGGACGGTCGCTCTTGGCGACTTCCTCGCCGACGAAGGACGACAGGCCGGGATCGGCCACTGCCGCGACGCTCTCGACCGGCGCGCTGCCGCCGGCAGCTGCCGCCTGGAAGGTCGAGGTACGGACCGTGATGACCTTCTTGGCATCCTTCGACTTCACCGTCTGGATGGCGTTGCCGGCATAGATCGGACGCTCATAGGTGTCGGGGGCGACGACCTTGATGATCTCCGAGACCTGCATGACGTCGAGCAGCGCTGCGACGCGCGGCATCACGTTCTTGAAGCGCGAGGTCGCGGGCGCGACGATCGCGTCGTAGGACGGGGCCAGCGAGACGACCAGCGCGGCCAGCGGCTCGGCGAGATCGTGCGCGTAGGGCTCGCCTTCGGCGACCAGCACCTTGGCGACACCGGCGAGCTTCGAGGCCGCCTCGGCCGCAGCCTTGGTGCCCTGCCCGCCGCCTGCGACCAGCACGTGGACGTCGCCGCCGAGCTGGGAAGCCGCAGTGAGCGCCTTGTTGGTGGAGTCCTTGAGGACTTCGTGTTCGTGTTCAGCAATCAGCAACGTCGTCATCAGAGCACCCCGGCTTCGTTCTTGAGCTTCGACACCAGCTCGGCGACGTCCTTGACCTTGACGCCGGCCTTGCGGCCCGCGGGCTCAGCCGTCTTCAGAACTTCGAGGCGCGCGGTGACGTCGACGCCGTAATCGGCGACGGCCTTCTCCGCGATCGGCTTCTTCTTGGCCTTCATGATGTTGGGCAGCGAGGCATAGCGCGGCTCGTTGAGACGGAGATCGGTGGTGACGATCGCCGGTCCCTTCAGCTTGACGGTCTGCAGGCCGCCGTCGATCTCGCGGGTGACCTTGAAGTCGGCGCCTTCGACCTCGAGCTTCGAGGCGAAGGTCGCCTGCGACCAGCCGAGCAGCGCGGCCAGCATCTGGCCGGTCTGATTGCTGTCGTCGTCGATCGCCTGCTTGCCGAGAATGATCAGGCCGGGCTGCTCTTCTTCAGCGACCTTCTTCAGGATCTTGGCGACGGCGAGCGGCTCGACGGTGCCCTCGGCCTTCACCAGGATGCCGCGATCGGCGCCCATGGCGAGACCGGTGCGGATCGTCTCCGATGCCTGCGCCGGTCCGATGGAGACCACCACGACTTCGGTCGCCTTGCCGGCTTCCTTCAGGCGCAGCGCTTCCTCGACCGCGATTTCGTCGAAGGGGTTCATCGACATCTTCACGTTGGCGAGTTCAACGCCCGATCCATCGCCCTTGACGCGGACCTTGACGTTGTAATCGACCACCCGCTTTACCGGCACTAAGACCTTCATCGATCCTCTTTCACTCAATTTAGGAGGGGGGTTATTCAACTGGCGCGGAACCTAAAGGCCTGATCCGGCCCGGTCAACGCGCGACAGGGCCAAATTTTAGACCTTAGAAATGCGCGGCTCAATGGGTCAGTGACTTCGGGGTCAGCGGTTCTGGCCCGGAACCCAGAGCACGTCGCCGGCGCCATTATGGTTAGCGGCGCGGCTGGCCACGAACAGGAAGTCCGACAGGCGGTTCATATATTGGATGCCAGCGGCACCGACCGCCTCTCCGGGCTGGGCCGCCAGTTCCACCATCACACGTTCCGCCCTGCGGCAAATCGTGCGGGCGACATGGAGGCAGGCGGCGGCCGGCGTGCCGCCCGGCAGCACGAAGGACGTGAGCGGTGCGAGCTTGTCGTTGAGCGCGTCGATGTCGTGCTCGAGCCGCTCGACCTGGCTGGCCACCACCCGCAGCCGTTCCGCCTTACCCTCGCGTTCGGGCACCGCGAGATCGGCGCCGAGATCGAACAGATCGTTCTGAATGCGGCCGAGCATCGCATCGAGCTCCGGCGCATCGCTGGTGTGAAGGCGCACCACGCCGATCGCGGCATTGGTCTCGTCGACCGTACCGTAGGCCGCGATGCGCAGATCATATTTCGGACGACGCTCGCCGGTTCCGAGCGCTGTCGTGCCGTCGTCACCGGTCTTCGTATAGATGCGGTTGAGCACGACCATGTTAGCGCCCCATCGCCCAGACCGCGATCATCGCGATGACGATCGCGACGAACTGCAGGAGAACACGCAGGCGCATCAGCTTCTGCGAGGTGTTGGGCGAGCCGCCGCGCATCATGTTGACGAGACCGAGCAGCAGCACGATCGCCACGGCGCCGGCTGCCACCGGCAGGATGAAAGTACTCAGGAGAGATGCCATTTGGGGGTGATAACACCGTGTGCGGCGCTCCGCCATGGCGTTCCCAATCTGGCTTTTAGGCCAATAATATCAGAAGCTGGCTGGATGATTTCCGATTTGCGCGCATGGCCCGCCGTCTTCGCCTCTCCAGCCTTGTGGGGAGAGGGAGCATTACGGGGCAGGCTGTGAAGGTCATACGCACCGTCTATATCGTCGTTGAGGACGCCTTCTACACGTTCCTGGCCGACGACGGCTGGGCGATCTCGAGCCACATTGCGCTGTCGACGCTGATGGCGCTGTTCCCGTTCCTCATCGTGCTGACCTCGCTGGCCGGCTTCTTCGGCTCCAAGGAGCTCGCCGACCAGGCGGCCGGGCTGATGCTCGAGGTCTGGCCGAAGCAGGTGGCGGATTCACTGTCCGGCGAGATCCACGACGTGCTGACCACCACCCGCACCGGCGTGCTGACGATCGGCGCGGTGCTGTCGGTCTATTTCGCGTCCAACGGCGTCGAGGCGCTGCGGGTGGCGCTGAACCGCGCCTACGCGGTGGTCGAGATGCGGCGCTGGTACTGGCTGCGGCTGGAATCGATCGGCTACACGCTGGTCGCGGCCTTCACCGCGCTCGCCATGGCGTTCCTGATCGTGCTCGGCCCGCTCTTCATCGAGGCGGCGCGGCGCCATATTCCGCTGTTCGTCGAATCCAACGAGAGCATCCTCACCTGGCTGCGCTACGGCATCACCATCGGCGCGCTGGTGGTGGCGCTGCTTATCCTGCACGCCTGGCTGCCGGCAGGACGGCGCAGCTTCTTCCAGATCCTGCCCGGCATCGTCTTCACCATCGTGGCCTCGCTGATCTCGGGCATCGTGTTCGGACAATACCTGGCGCGCTTCGCCAACAATTACGTGACGATGTATGCGGGCTTGGCCTCGGTGATCATCGCGCTGGTGTTTCTGTATTTCATCGCCGCGATCTTCGTGTTCGGCGGCGAGCTCAACGCCGCGATCATCAAGTCGCGACTTCCTCACGGCGTTTCGCTTCAAGCAGCGCAGTCGCTAAGGCCCGCGGGGACACAGGCTTGACCAGGAAGGCGTCGGCGCCGGCCTCGCGCGACGCCGCCTCGTCCTCGCCGCGGCCGGACACGCCGATGATCGGGATCCGAGCCAGCGGCGCCTGCATTGTGCGGATCCGCCGGATCGCCTCGACGCCGTCGATGCCCGGCAACACCATGTCCATCAACACCGCATCGAAGCCGCCTTGCGCGAGCCGGTTCACGGCGTCCTCGCCGCGCCCGATGAACTCGGCATGATGGCCGAGCTCGGTCAGAATGGTGTTGAGCACGACACGGCCAAATGGATTATCTTCGACGCTCAGCACGCGCAGCGCCGCCAGCGCATCCGCCTCGCCGCGGCCCGGCTTGCGGGATTTCGCCGGCCCCGCCGCATCGAGAGAGACGGTCAGCGTGAAGGTGGCGCCACCGCCGCGCCGCGGCGCAACCACGATGTCGCCGCCCATCGCGCGCGCCAGTTGCTTCACCGAAGACAGACCGAGCCCGGCGCCGCCGAAGCGCGAGGCGATGGTGACATTGGCCTGGCTGAACGGGCGGAACAGCCGCTTGATCTCGGCCATGGTCAGGCCGATGCCGCTGTCGGACACCGAGAAGGCGACGCCGACCCGGCGCTTGTCCTTATCCCTGGCTTTGCCGCTTGCTTTGTCCTTGGCGGGACGCCAGGGCATAGCCGACATCGCTACGCCGCCCTGGTCGGTGAATTTCACCGCATTGTCGATCAGGTTCTCGAGCGCGGCGCGCAGGCGGACGGGATCGCCGACCACGAGGCCCGCCAGCTTGTCGGAGATCTCGACCTCGGCCTGGAGCCCCTTGGCGGCAGCGCGGCCGGCCAGCGAATCGCCGGTGCTGCGGGCGAGCGCCCGCAGATCGAACAGATCCTGCCGCAACGTGCTGCCGCCCGCACCCTTGCCGGTCTTGGCGGCATCGACGAACAGCGTGGCAAGGTTCGCCAGATGCTCGGCACCGGCTTTGATGGTGTCGGCCCAGCGCCGCTCCCGCTCGCCGAGATCGGAGGTCGACAGCAGATCGCTGATCGCGAGAATGCCGGTCAGGGGGGTGCGGACCTCGTGGGCAAAGGCTGCAAGCGCCGCCTGGATCACGTCAGGGGCAACGGCCTTGGTGCCGCGCTCGCGCAACCTCCCGGCTGCCCCGGACCGCTTCCGAGGCGGTTGCCTGGACTTTCGCGTGGTGCGCGCTGAGCGCGTTTTCGCCGCCATAAATCCCCTTCGAAGTATCCCTTCGAACCCCGGGCTATCGGCTCAGCATCGCACGGCGGAACCCCCGGAGTCACGGCGGCGTTTTGCTAACCCCCAGAGAAACTTAGCCTAATCCCACGGACCTGCGGATATCGGCAGGCGAGTGACCTGCAGCGCGCAACTCCCGCAGGCCGGTCGAGCGGTCCGATTTCGACAGCTTCCGCCCATCGGCGCCGCGAATCAGGGCGTGGTGGCGATAGGCGGGCTCCGGCAGGCCGAGCAAGGCCTGGAGCAGGCGGTGGACCGAGGTGGCGTGAAACAGATCCTGGCCGCGCACGATCTCGGTCACGCCCTGAAGCGCGTCGTCGACCACCACGGACAGATGGTAGCTGGTCGGGGTCTCCTTGCGGGCCAGGATCACGTCGCCCCACGCCTCGGGCCGCGCGGCGACCGTGCCGCGCTCGCCATCAGGGCCCTCGCCCAACTCGTTCCAACTCAGGCCGGTGACGCGCCGGCTGGCGGCGGTCATGTCGAGCCGCAGCGCATAAGGCGCGCCGGTATCGATCAGACGCGACCGCTCGTCGGCCGCCAGCGCTTTCGCCTCGCCGGGATGGAGCGGCGCGCCATCGGGATCGCGCGGCCATGGTCCACCGGCCTCGCGCGCAGCCACAAGCTTTGCGATCTCGGCACGGCTTTCGAAGGCGGGATAGACGAGGCCGAGCGCAGAGAGCTTCTCCAGCGCAGCGCGGTATTCGGCGAGATGCTCCGACTGCCGCCGCACCGGCATCTCCCAGCCGATCCCCAGCCAGGCGAGGTCTTCGTAGATCGCCGTCTCGAACTCCGGCCGGCAACGCGTCGCGTCGATGTCCTCGATCCGCAGCAACAGCCGCCCGCCGGTTTTGCGCGCGCGATCGAAATTGAGCAGCGCCGAGTAGGCGTGGCCAAGATGCAGATAGCCGTTCGGGCTGGGGGCAAATCGGAAAACGGGTGGCGGCATGTGGCAAGATCTCGTCATGGCCAAGACTCTGTATGACAAAGACTCTGTTACGATAGGAGATGGATGCGTGGGTCAAGCCTGTGCATGACAAGTAGAGCCATCATGACAATCCACCTCGAAACCCAGTCCGATCTCGAAGAGGCCGTCCACGCGCTGGTCAAGCGCGATCCGCGGCTCAAACCCGTGCTCGCGGTCGCGGGCATGCCGGCATTGCGGCGGCGTGAGCCGGGGTTTGCCGGGCTCGCCCATATCGTCTGCGGACAGCAGCTTTCGACCGCGAGCGCGGCTGCGATCTGGGGGCGGTTGTCCGCGGCCTTCGATCCATTCGACCACGAGGCCGTGCGCCGCGCCCGCACCGACCGGCTGGGACGGCTCGGCCTGTCGGCCGCCAAGATCAAGACGCTGAAACATCTCGCGCGTGAGCTCACCGCGCAGCGGCTGAACCTCGACGTGCTCGCGGAGGAGGATGCCGAGGCTGCGCACCACACGCTGATTGCACTGCCGGGCATCGGGCCGTGGACAGCCGATGTTTATCTGCTGTTCTGCCTCGGTCACGGCGATGCCTGGCCGGCCGGCGATATCGCCGTGCAAGAGGGCATCAAGATTGGCCTCGGCCTTTCGGCACGGCCGACGGAAAAGCAGATGGCACCGATCGCCGAGCCCTGGCGTCCGTTGCGTGGTGCTGCCGCGCATCTGTGGTGGAGCTATTATCGCGCGGTGAAGAAGCGCGAGGGTGTCATCGCTGGCGAAGTAAACGCCGTTTCAAACAATGTTGCTGTTGCAAAGCGCCCGCGGGTGAAAGAGAAGATCCCGGCACGGAAAAAGCCGGGACCCTCGCCATGACATCGACCGACTTCATCGTTGCGCGCAACGATCTCGGACAATGCAAGCTGATCGGGACCACCATTCCGGATGCAACCACACTCCCGGCCGATGCGCTTTTGGTGAAAGTCGAGCGCTTCGCCTTCACCGCCAACAACATCACCTATGCCGTGATGGGCGACGAGCTGAAATACTGGCAAATCTTTCCGGCCCCACAGGGCTTCGGCAACATCCCGGTGTGGGGCTTTGGCGAGGTGATCGCCTCGAAACATCCCGGCGTCGCGGTCGGCGAGCGGCTGTTCGGCTATTTCCCGATGGCGACCCATCTCGTCATCGAGGCCGCCGACGTCAGCAAGCGCGCTCTTCGTGACGGCGCCGAGCATCGCAAGCAGGTCTCGCCCGTCTACAATCTCTATTCCCGTGTCACCGACGACCCCGCCTTTGCGGGACATCGGGGCGATCTTCAGGCGCTGCTGCGGCCGCTGTTCATGCTGTCGTTCCTTGTCGACGACTTCCTCGCCGAGAACGACGACTTTGGCGCGAGCAGCGTGCTGCTCTCCAGCGCCTCCAGCAAGACCGCGTTCGGGCTTGCGCATCTCCTGCATAGCCGCGGCCGCAAGGTGATCGGGCTGACTTCGGCCGGCAACGCCGCCTTCGTCGGCTCGCTTCCTTGCTATGACGAGGTCATCACCTATGATCGCGTCAGTGCACTGGCGCCCGATGTACCCGTCGCCTTCGTCGACATGGCCGGCAGCAGCGCGCTGCGAACCGAGTTGCACCGACATTTCCGCGACCAGATGAAGTGCTCCGTGCGCGTCGGTTTGACGCATCGCGCCACCGATGCCGACGAAGCCGCGCTGCCCGGCGCGAAGCCGCGCTGGTTCTTCGCACCCGACCACATCCGCAAGCGGGCGAAGGATTGGGGTCCCGGCGGCATCGAGCAGCGCTTTGGCGCAGCATGGTCCGGTTTCGCACCGATGCTGGAGCGATGCCTGAGTGTCGTCGAAAGCTGCGGGCCCGAGGCGGTACGGCAAGTCTATCTCGACACGCTGAAGGGGCGCATTCCCCCTGAGCAGGGCCACATGCTCTCGCTGCTCGGGTAAAGCGCTTTTGACGTCGCCTGATCCAGTATAGCGTTCGACCTCAGAGGAAACGCCGCGAAGACGGCACGAGGTCGCGCATGCTGGATAAGACGAAGGATATTTCCGTCTCCGCGCAGGCCTGGCTGGACGGGTTCGAGCGCGCGCTTGCCAGACCCGATCCTGCTGCACTCGACCGCCTGTTCGTTGCCGCGTGCTTCTGGCGTGACGTGTTGGCGCTGAGCTGGAACCTGCAAACCATCGCCGGCCGCGATGAGATCGCACAAGAACTGACTGCACGCGCGCCCAACGCGTCACCGTCCAACTTCAAGATCGCCCCGAACCGCGCGGCGCCACGCTGGGTGACACGGGCCGGCACCAACAATATCGAGGCGATCTTTAGTTTCGAAACCGCGCTCGGCCGCGGCAGCGGCATCGTGCGGCTCGTGCCCGACACCGCCGACGGCGATCGTCTGAAAGCGTGGACGCTGCTGACCGCGCTCGAGGAGCTCAAGGGCTTTGAGGAGCAGCTCGGCACCTCGCGTCCGCGGGGACAAGCCTATTCGCGCGACTTCCGAGGGCCGAACTGGCTCGACCTGCGCAACGCCTCGCGCGACTATTCCGACCGAGATCCCACCGTGCTGGTGGTCGGCGGCGGTCAGGCTGGCTTGGCGATTGCCGCACGGCTGAAGCAGTTGCAGATCGATACGCTGATCGTCGATCGCGAAACACGCATCGGCGATAATTGGCGCAAACGCTATCACGCGCTCACCCTGCACAACCAGGTGCAGGTCAATCACATGCCCTACATGCCGTTCCCGCCGAGCTGGCCGACCTATATCCCCAAGGACAAGCTCGCGAACTGGTTCGAGGCATACGTCGATGCCATGGAGCTGAACTTCTGGACCGGCACCGAGTTCGAAGGCGGCGCCTACGACGAAGCCGCAGGCCGCTGGACGGTGACGTTGCGCCGCGCCGACGGCAGCAAGCGCACCATGCATCCGCGTCATGTGGTGATGGGGACCGGCGTCAGCGGCATCGCCAACGTGCCTGATATTCCAACCCTCGATCGTTTCAAGGGCACGCTGCTGCATTCGAGCCGCTATGAGGACGGCGAGAACTGGCAAGGCCAACGCGCCATCGTCATCGGCACCGGCAACAGCGGCCATGACATCGCGCAGGACCTCTATTCCAGCGGCGCCGCGGTGACGCTGGTGCAGCGTTCGCCGACGCTGGTCACCAACATCGAGCCGTCGGCGCAGCTCGCTTACGCGACCTACAATGAGGGCACGCTCGAGGATAACGATCTGATCGCGACCTCGATGCCGACGCCGCTTGCGAAGAAGACCCATGTGATGCTGACGGAGCAGTCGAAGGATCTCGACAAGGAGCTGCTCGACGGCCTCCGCCGGGTCGGCTTCAAGCTCGACTTCGGCGAGGCCGGCACTGGCTGGCAGTTCAAGTACCTGACCCGTGGCGGCGGCTATTATTTCAACGTCGGCTGCTCCAACCTCATCGTCGACGGCGCGATCAAGCTGACGCAATTCGAGGACATCGACAGCTTCACGGCCGATGGCGCGCAGATGAAGGATGGCACGGCCATCACCGCCGATCTCATCGTGCTGTCGACCGGCTACAAGCCGCAGGAATACCTCGTGCGAAAGCTGTTCGGCGACGGGGTCGCCGACCGCGTCGGCCCGGTCTGGGGCTTTGGCGACGGCTTTGAGCTGCGCAACATGTATGCGCGCACCGGGCAGCCCGGCCTGTGGTTCATCGCCGGCAGCCTCGCGCAATGCCGGATCAACTCGAAATTCCTCGCACTGCAGATCAAGGCGATCGAGGCAGGGATTTTGCCACGTGGGGTGGGCGCCGCTTGAGCCTCGCATCGACGCGGAGACAGTGTAGCCCCACGGCAGCGAATGAAGGAGAATACCAATGCCAGCCATTCTCGGTGCCGGCGAGCACCGCTATCGTGTCGTCGAAAATTTCGCAAAGCTTCCGGACGGCTGGCGGCTGACCGACGTCGCGTCCGTGGCGGTCGACAGCAAGGACCGGGTCTACGTCTTCAACCGCGGTGAGCATCCGATGGTCGTGCTGGACCGCGAGGGCAATTTCCTTCGCAGTTTTGGCGAGGGCCTGTTCTCCCGTGCCCACGGCCTGCACATCGACGCCGACGATAATCTCTACTGCACCGATGACGGCGACCACACCGTGCGCAAATGCACGACCGACGGCAAGGTGCTGCTGACGATCGGCATCCCGGCGAAGCCTACCCCCTTCATGAGCGGTGAGCCGTTCCACCGCTGCACCCACACCGCGTTGTCGCCGAAGGGCGAGATCTACGTCTCCGACGGCTATGGCAATGCGCGCGTGCACAAATACACGCCCGACGGCAAGCTCATCAAAAGCTGGGGCGAACCCGGCACCGATCCCGGCCAGTTCAACATCGTGCACAACATCGCCACCGACGCCGATGGCTGGGTCTACGTCGCCGATCGCGAGAATCATCGCGTGCAGGTGTTCAACGGCGAGGGCAAATACGAGACGCAGTGGAACAATCTGCACCGCCCTTGCGCGCTGTGCTGTTGCGGCGGGGGCAAGAACCCGACCTTCGTCATCGGCGAGCTCGGCCCCGGCCTGGCCGTCAACCGCAAGGTGCCCAATCTTGGTCCGCGCCTGTCGATCGTGGACGCCACTGGAAAGCGCATCGCGCGGCTCGGCGGCGAGGACGGCCCGGGTGTCGCTAGCGGCAAGTTTCTGGCACCACATGGCATCGCGCTGGATTCGAAGGGTGACATCTATGTCGGCGAAGTCGGCGTCACCGACTGGAAGACGAGCTTTCCGGACGAGGAGATGCCGGCCGTCGTGCGCGCGACGCGTTGCCTGCAGAAGCTGGAACGGGTGCGGGAGTAGTCCCCCTACTCCACCTTGATCCCCGACGCCTTGATGATCGGCCACCAGCGGTCCGCCTCCTCCTTCTGGTAGGCGCGCAGCGCGTCCGGTGACTGCTGCACGAGCGGCGAGACCTGGATGCCGAGTTCGGCAAAGCGCTGCTTCAGCTGCGGGCTCGCCAGGATCTGCACCATGGCGGCATTGAGCTTTGCGGTGATGTCCTTCGACGTGCCCTTCGGCACCCACAGGCCGTACCACAGCGAAGCGGAGTAGCCTGACAGACCTGCTTCATCCGCGGTCGGGATGCTCGGCCAGGATGGAGAGCGCGCCTTGCTGGTGACCGCGAAGGTTTTGATGCTGCCGGCGCCGACCAGCGCCTTGAAGTTCGAAGCCGGCTCGATCATCGCGTCGATCTGGCCGGCGACGAGGTCCTGCATCGCGGGGCCGTTGCCGCGGTAGGGCACGAATTGGAATTTCGCACCGGTCTCCTTCTGGAGCGCGATGCCGGCGAGATGACCGGTGGCGCCGACGCCGGCGATGCCGACCGACGCCTTGTCCGGATTGGCCTTCAGCCACGCGATCAATTGTCTGAGATCATCCGCCGGCAGATCCTTGCGTCCGACGATCAGCAGCGGCTCGCTGCCGATCAGGATCACCGGATCGAGGTCGCGCAGCAGATCGAACGGCAGCGCATAGAGCCCGCCGGTCAGCATGTGCGTGGTCGAGGTTCCGATCGACAGCGTGTAGCCGTCGGGGCTGGCACGCACCGCACGACCGACACCGAGCGAGCCGGCCGCACCGCCGACATTCTCGATCACGACCGGCTGTTTCAGCACGATGTTCAAGCGCTCGCCGAGGAACCGCGCCAACGTGTCGGTCGCCCCACCGGCCGGGAACGGCACGATCATGGTGATGGGGCGCGTCGGATAATCCTCAGCCGCGGCGGAGCCAATCGGCGCCGTGCCGAGCACGGCTGCGAGCAGCTTGGCGAACCAGCCTCGCATCGCCCCTCCCCAAATCGCGGCGTTTTTGAGCGTTTGCCACCCCGCCGCCGTATTGCTTGCACCTGAATAAGTCGCTCAACGGGCTTCACAATCCCGTCACGCTGCATGTAGTATGTCAATACATGCTGCTTCGCAGCGTATATTGGAGGCCGGGAGCGTTACTTGAACGCACATGTCTCGCAAGGCAGTTGGCCGGTGCTGGTCCTCAACGCGGACTTTCGGCCGCTGAGTTACTACCCACTGTCTCTGTGGTCGTGGCAGGACGCGATCAAGGCGGTGTTTCTCGATCGCGTCAACATCGTAGCGCATTACGATCAGGCGGTTCACAGTCCCACGCTGCAAATGCAGCTACCGAGCGTGGTCTCGCTCAAATCCTTCGTCAAGCCGACCACCCACCCCGCCTTCACCCGGTTCAACGTCTTCCTGCGCGATCGTTTCGCCTGCCAATATTGCGGCTCGCCGGAAGACCTCACCTTCGATCACATCATCCCGCGCAGCAAAGGCGGCCAGACCACCTGGGAAAACGTGGTTGCGGCATGTTCGCCCTGTAACCTGCGCAAGGGCAACCTCACGCCGGCGCAAGCCAAGATGTTTCCGCGCCAGAGTGCGTTCGCCCCGACCGTGCACCAGCTCCACCGCAACGGCCGCCTGTTCCCGCCGAACTATCTGCACGACAGCTGGCTGGACTATCTCTACTGGGATACGGAGCTGGATCCGTAGCGGACGGCCTCACGCACCGATCACGTTGCGTGGCGTTGGTCTTGCGCTTGATGCGCGATGCCGAGTTACGGCGCGATGATGTCGAGCCTGTCCCGCGGCGGAATAGTCGCCTTGAATGCCTCGAGCGCTGAAGTCACCTCTGCCGCGTCTGCCAACGGCGTGCGGTAGAAGGCAACGTCTCGTTGCGACAGGATCACGGTCGTGGTTCGCAACACGGCCACCTTTGTCCAGGTCGATGGCACACCTTTTGGAAACCAGGCGTCGTAGATCATCACCAGGCCGACGCCGTGATCGCTCGCGAGAGCTGCCATTTCCGCGGGTCCATACTGCCCCGCGGTCCTTGCCTTCCGCACCTGTTCCGAGCCAAGGCCCCAGAGATCCAGCGTGTAGTTGGGATTGCGGTAGGCGACCATGCCAAGATCGTTGACCGCGACCGGATGCCGATAGAACGATTTGGCGAAGCGAGCCAGCTGGTGTTGCTGCTCGTAGATATCGCTGGCGGCGATCGGCGTGACCAGCGCAGTCGTCACGTAGGGCATCGCTGCAATGCCGAGCCCGAGCACCAGCGCGATCTTCGTGAGCGACCATTGCAACGCTGGCAGACGCGGCCAGACCTGCGCGACGCTCCAAAGCAACGCGGCCACCGCAAGCGCCATGATGTAGACTTCATAGCGGTTGAACCAGCCATATTGGCCAAACACCAGATGAGCACCGATGGCAGCGAGAACGGTCAGACAGACGATCACCGCCTTGCGATCGGCACGCAACCAGGAGGCGCAACCGGCAAGCGCAAGACCCAGCATGATGAGCCGCAGGCCATAGGAGCTGCTGATGCTCCGCAGCATGTTCTTGACGACGGCAGGCAGATTGCTCGTGGATTCGCCATCGAGATTTGCGAGATAGCCCTTCAGCAGCACCGAACTCGGCAGCAGCGGCAGGCCGCGCGAGGCCATCAATGCAAAATAGCCGGACAAGCTGACGATGACGGCGAGCGCGGCGCCGCCGGCAAAGCGCCGGTGGCCGAGCAGCGCGAAGCCGGCAATGGCCGCACAGGCAAGGGCAATACCTTCGAAGCGGATCAGGGGAAGCAGCACCAGCGCGATGAAGTGGAGCGGCGTCGGCGCGAATCCGCGC
Source organism: Bradyrhizobium sp. CIAT3101 (assembly GCF_029714945.1). NCBI lineage: Bacteria > Pseudomonadati > Pseudomonadota > Alphaproteobacteria > Hyphomicrobiales > Nitrobacteraceae > Bradyrhizobium > Bradyrhizobium sp. CIAT3101. The sequence continues at coordinate 1,017,138 of NZ_CP121634.1, read as the reverse complement.
GCCGCCGCGGCGAGACCGAGAAAGGTCACGACGGAGGCCCACACGTGAGCGCTGTGCTCCATGCCGGTCATCGGCAGCGCGATTGCGCTAACGTTAAAGATCAGGAGCAATGCGATCAGATAGCCGAACGGGCGATCATTGGCGTCGTCGAACAACCCGTTCGCCTCCAGCGCACGCAGAAGCGCAAACACTGTCGCACAGGCGGCGGCAGCGTTGATCAGCAGCGGGCCGAACGGGCCGAGATGGATGGCCTCGGTCAGCGCGAGAATATAAGGCCAGATGATCGAGGAGCTTGGCGATGAAAATTCGCCGGCGTTGACGCCATATCCGCCGGAGAGGATTTGGTCGGCAACCGCGAGATGGATGTAGGCGTCGTCCAGAGCGAAGATGAGCCCGAAGTCGCACAGCGCCACCATCGCGGCGAGCTCCGCCGCAAACAGCGCCGACCAAAGCAGCACGGCGACGGTCGAAGGACGGGTCCACCGCCCCGCGCCGGAAGCCGCAGACGACTGCCGAGCTGACCGGTCCAGGCCATCGCAATGGTTCACGGCAATGGTCACAAAGCTCTCCCCGCGGGCCACGCCCAGCCCATCGCATTCGATACGATCAAGAGTTTAATCCCGCATTTCCGCCGGGCCGCAGCCGACCCGTTGCGTCAGCATTTCGTTAACGACGATGCGCGCCCGGGGGCCTTGGTTCCCCGCTCGCCACGAATCCGGGGAACCGTGAACGGTCCGTTACCGTCCGTTAAGCCAGAGCCGGCAAGCTCAGCCGCAAGGTTCCGTGGCACGTCGCGGTCTTCGATCCACCATCATATTCGGGCCAAGTCGCTTCATCCCCATGCTTGCCGAAACGCTGGAGTCTGTTCGATCGTCGCCGTCGAAACGCACGCTCTATGTGCGCGTCGTCGTCGCGGCACTGGCGGCAATCCTCGTGCTCAAGATCTACTGGTTTGTCCGGTGGGGTTTCTGGCACGACCAGCAGGTGCCCGATTTCGCGGCGTTTCATCTCGTCGCACAGCGGATCTGGCTCGGCGATCTCGACCTGACCTACCAGTTCTCATTGTTCATGAAGATGCAGGCGAGCCTGTCGGGCGGCGCGAGCGGCTTCATGCCCTGGACGTACCCGCCCCAGTTCGACCTGCTGCTCGCCCCGCTCGCCTTCCTTCCGACCTGGGCCGCCTACGCCTTGTTCACCGGCACGACGCTCGCGGCTTACTTGATGACACTGCGCAAGCTCGCCGGAGAATACTTTGCCCAGGTCCTCGTCATCCTGTTTCCGGCGATCGCGATCACGATCGGCTGCGGGCAAAATGGATTACTCACGGGTGCGCTGATCGGGCTCATCTGCGTCCATGCCGAGAGGCGCCAGGTGCTCGCGGGCCTCGCGCTCGGCGCCATGGTCATCAAGCCGCATCTCGCCGTCGCCATCAGCCTCTATCTGCTGGCGACGCGGCAATGGGCGACGATCGCCGTCGCAGCCGCGCTCGTGCTCGTGAGCTCGCTTGCGTGCACGCTGGCCTTCGGGCCGCAGATCTGGCTCGCCTGGCTCGGTGCGATCAGGGAGTCGGCGAGCTTTCTGGAGCAGGGCTCGTACCCCCTGTTCCGCATGATCTCCAGCTACGCCGCGCTGTACAATTTCGGCGTCCCGGCAAGTGGCGCGTTCTGGGGCCAGATCGCCATAGCCGGCCTTGCGCTCAGTGCCGTCGCACTTGGCATCGCTCGCCGGATGCCCCCTTCGTTCACGCTCGGCGTCGCCGCGCTGGTCTCCGTGATGATCAGCCCGTACGCCTATGATTACGACCTGCCCATCGCCGGGATTGGTCTGGCACTGGTCCTTCCATATCTCCCCAAAGTGGCGAACCCGCGCGAGCGCAGCGTGATGTACGCTCTCATCATGCTGGCCGGCGCCTACGGCTTGCTGCAATCGACGAACCTCGCCTCCAGCTTCGACGAGCACTTCAAGCCGGCGATCGCCGGTGCCGCACTGATGGTCCTGCTGGCGATGCTGCTGCGGATAATGTGGCGCGATGCGCCGCCGGTTACCGCTGCCGAACTCGGCGCACCGGCAGGCGCGCTCGAATAGCCCGCATCCGCGGGGCCATGGCGGACCATGGAACCGGAAGGGCAGGCTGCCCGTTCAGATGAACGCCACGCGGAGATCGTGGTGCAGCGCAAGCTAGGGAGGCCCGCCATGCCCGCAGCCGAGAAGGATCATGTCTACAAGATCCTGGAACTGGTCGGATCGTCCGAGAGCTCGATCGAGGACGCGATCAAGAACGCGATCAGCCGCGCGTCCAAGACCGTGCGCGAGATGAAATGGTTCGAGGTGGTACAGACGCGCGGCCACATCGAGAACGGCGCCGTGCGTCACTACCAGGTGACGCTGCGAGTCGGGTTTACCCTCGACGGGTGATGCGATGAACGCGAGGCAGACCGTCCCGCCGCGGCAGCGTGGTTAACATCCACCGACGAGCGTTGATTAAAACGCCGACTATCCCCGCCGATTGACCACGGCCCCGCGCAATCATCACGGTTCTTGCAACAAGCCGTTAAGACCAAAGTGAGAGGTTTGCGCCGAATTGGAGCAGACCCGATGGCCCCGAGCCGCGAACTCGGCAAAACGCACCTTCCGCTCTGGGCGGCGGGGTTCGTTGCCCTGATCTGCGTGACGATCCTGGGCTTGAGCGTCTGGCGCGAATGGGAAACGCGCAACGCGGAGCTCAGAAGCGCCGAGATCGACGTTGCCAATCTGGCGCATTCGCTGGTCCAGCACGCGGACGACACGTTCGAGCTCGCCGATACGATCCTGGTCGGGCTGGTCCATCGGCTCGAGCTCGACGGACTGGGCCCGGACACAATCTCGAAGCTCCAGACCTATCTGCCGACCCGCAAATCATCGGACCGCATCCGCGGCATTTTCGTCTATGACGAGACCGGCCGCTGGCTGGCGACGACCGAGCACATCGACTTCTCCGGGCTCAACAACAGCGATCGCGAATATTTCCAGCAGCATCGCGCCTCCCCGGACAAGGGCACGCTGATCGGGCGCCCCATCAGGAGCCGCGCCGGCGGCCAGTGGATCATCACGGCGTCGCGCCGGATCGACCATCCCGACGGTAGCTTTGCCGGCGTCGCCCTGCTCACGATCGACGTCGCCTATTTCGCAAAATTCTACGAGCGATTCGACTTCGGGCCGAATGGCTCAGCATCGCTGCTCAACAACACCGGCATCATGCTGGCGCGGACCCATGACGAGAGCGAAACTTTCGTCGGACGGGATCTCTCCAATTCACCCTTGTTCAGGGACTGGGAAAGCCGTCCCGCCGCGGCGGTCTATTACTTCACGTCGCCGCTCGATGGCGTGCAGCGGCTGAGCTATTACCAGCGCAGCAGCCACTATCCACTGATGGTGCTGGCGAGCAAATCGCAGGACGACGTGCTGGCTCCCTGGCGCCACGCCGCGGCCGCGCGCATGATCTTCGTCCTCGGTCTTGTGCTGCTGATCGCCGTGATCGGCTTCTATCTGGTCCGTCAGTTGTTGCAACGGCAGCGCATGGCGCAGGTCCTGGTCGCCAAGGAAGCCAATTTCCGCCTGCTGGCCGAGCAATCCAGCGACATGGTGACCCGGATCGGACTCGATAACCGGCTGCTCTACGTTTCTCCCTCATGCGTGCGCATCACGGGCTGGTCGGCCGAGGAACTGCTGGATACATCGGCCCTCTCCGGCATTCATCCCGATGACATGGAACGGGTCGAGCAGGTCATTGCCGCGCTGAAAAACGGCGAAGCCGAGGAGGCGCGGTTCGTCTATCGCCAGCGTCACCGCGACAAGGGCGAGATCTGGGCCGAAGCGGCGCTGCACGTGACCCTGGGGTCGGACAGTGGCGAGATCGACGGCGTCGTCGCTGTCATGCGCGACATCACTGAGCAGAAGGACCTTCAGGACAAGCTCGCCTCGCTTGCGACCACCGACGCTCTCACCGGCCTCGCCAACCGGCGCGCATTCGACGAACGCCTCGCCGAGGAGTGGGCGCGTAGCCGGCGCGACGGCACGCAGCTCTCGCTCCTGCTGATCGACGTCGACCATTTCAAGAAGTTCAACGACCATTACGGACATCTGGCAGGCGACGGATGCCTGCGCGCGCTGGGCCGGATTCTATCCACCACCGCCAGGCGTCCTGCCGACCTCGCGGCGCGCTACGGCGGCGAGGAGTTCGCCGTGCTGTTGCCGAACACCGGTCCGGAGGGCTGCGCCGAGGTCGGCGAAGGGATTCGCCAGGCGCTGCGCGATCTCGCCATGCTGCACGCGCAAAATCCACCTTCCCGCCTGGTGACTGTCAGCGTCGGCGCCGCGACGAGCCTGCCATCCCAGGCCACGGACTCAAGCACGCTGGTCGCTGCCGCCGACCGCGCACTCTACGCCGCCAAGGACAGCGGCCGTGACCGGCTGGTGATGTCGGGACAGGTTGTCCCCTGGCCCGCGAAGAGCGCGTGACGGGATCGGTTGCTCCTCAGGCGCAACACATGCCACCCTTGCCGACGGAGCTTCAGTCCCAGACCGCGACGGATTGCAAAGCGGTGGTGCCGCCGACCGCTCGCTCTACAGCGCCACGGCGGCGACCGGCTGGAGATGTCGGGTCAGGTCGTGCCTGGCCGATGCAGAGCGCCGGAGGAAACTGACCGCTCACCAAGCGTAGCGCACGCTGCCCTTCCCCGCATAGCTGCGCGTGACATTCGAGAATTCGCCTTCGAAGGTCGCTGCTGCCGACCAGCCGTTCAGCCATTTCATCTCGAGCGATGCGGAGGTGAGCGCCGAGTCGCGCGCCTGTGCGGCACCGTTGACGACCAAGCTTGCGCCCGGCAACGCCTGGAAAGTGGCGGCGATCGAACGATCCGGATTGAAATCATGCGCCCAGGCGGCGCGGCCGCGCAGCGTCAGAACACCGTTCTGGACTGCGAAGGATTTGTCGCTGCGCAGGCCAAGCTCGCTGCGCGTGTCAGTCACGCTCCTCGCGGCATAGCTCAGCGCAAAGGCAGACGAACCGGAGACGACCTGCTCGGCATAGGCCGGCAGATCGAACGTCGTGAACTGCGCAGCAGCATAGGGCGTGAGGCCGATGCCCCCCATCCAGGGCGCAACGAAGCGATAGCCGCCTTCGAGGCGACCGGAATACGCGTTGGCGTCGAACGCGGCCCGCAGGCGATCGGCGCCGGCGATGGTCACCGTGCGATCGGTGGTGATGTTCTGCCAGCCATAAGCGAGCGCAGCAGAGATGTAGGCCGGACCATTGGTGTGACGCAGATAGGCGCCGACCTGAAACAGGTCGGAGCGGCCCGAGCCGAGACCGTTTGCGACGCTGAAATTGGTCCCGCCGCCGGCCAGCGCAAAGCCGGCGAGCGTATCTGCCGAGAACCGGTAATCGGCCCCGGCGGCGGTCCCAAACACGTGGCTGGTCGAGTCGTTCGAACCGGTCGCCGCATTGCCCATCGTGGATTGCGAGCCACCAAAGCCCGCGGCCCATACACTCCAGCGCGGTGCGAATGCCTGAGACGGCGCCTTCGTGACCATGGCAAATGCATCGGTGCGCTTGCGCGCGGCATAGGCACTGGCCTGATCCTCCTCGGTAAAACCGGCCGCGCCGCTCGCCGACCCCGGTCCGCCATCCCGTTGCGAAATCGGATCGGTCAGCAAGCCCACGAACTGGCTCATGGCGTTGAAGCTGGTCTGCTGTGAGCCGGTTCCGGGTTCGCCGGAAGCTTGCGTCAGGCCGGCCGGCGTCAGCGTACCGTAGACCGCGGCGATCCCGCCATTGGCGTTGAAGAAATTCGTCAGCGCGTTGCCGACGCGCTGCTGGTTGCCGTTGAGGCCGGACGGAATGGCAAAGTTCAGGGCCAGATCGAGATAGACGTCGTTGGTATCATAGCTCAGACCCACGCTTCTGATGTTGCCCGGCAGGCCGGCTGTAACCAGCGAGCCAAACGTGCCGTTGACCCCGCCACTCGCGGTCAGGATTGTGTAGCGCCTGGAGATGTAACTGCCGCTTGCGAAAACGGCATCTACGGTCGCACCGCCGAGCGTCGCCGTGCCGGTGACAGCCGCGAACGAGGCCGCCGAAGGAGTGACCTGAACCAGATAGACCGCGCCGGAGTGGAAGGCGAGATTGCCGCTCACAGTCATCGCCGTCCCCGCGTTGCCGTTGCCCGGTGCGAAGATGGCTCCGTTCTCGATAACGGTAGATCCGACCGTGCCGCTGCCGCTGAGTGCCGCTCCCGATTGGACGGTGGTCAGGCTGGATGATGCAATCGATCCGTCGACCTGCAACGTTCCGCCGCTGACGATGGTCGCGCCAGTGTAAGTATTGCTGCCGGAGAGCAGCAAGAGGCCGGTGACGGCCTTGGTCAATGCAATCGATCCCGCGCCGTCCTGGATCGTTCCGGAAAAGACCGTTGAGGTGGTATCGCCGCCCGCCGTCAGCGTGGCCGCGCCGCCGCTGTTGGTGACGGTGCCGGCACCGGCGAGCGAGCCGATCGCGTTGGAGAAACCGGCGAGATCGAGCAGCGCACCGCTTGCGACCGTGACCGCGGAGTTATTGCCGAAGGCGCTGGTCGAGCCGGCTTGCAGAGTGCCGGCGTCCACGGTGGTTGGACCAGTATAGGTGTTGACGCCGGAGAGGATCAGCGTGCCGGCATAGCCGTTCGCTGCGTTGACGACGACGTCGCCGGAGCCGGACAACACGCCCGTCAGGTTGACCGTGCCGCCGGTGATAACGTTGTAGATGGGATCGCCGGTCGCGGCGATGTCGTTGGCGATGGTGAAGCTGCCGTTGAAGTTGACCGTCACGCCCGTGGTGCCGCCATTGAGTGTCAACTTACCGGAGCCGAGCGCCTGGTCATTGCCGACGACGAGCGTCGATCCCTCGTCGATGGTGGTGCCACCGCTATAGCTATTGGCACCCGAGAGCGTCAGCGTGCCCCCATTGCTCTTGGCGATCGCGACGTTGCCGCCCTGGTCGGCCGCGTTGGTCCCCCCGCCGGGATTGGCGCCGCCGGAGCCCATATAGTCGGCAATACCGTCGGCGATCGACTGGTTGCCCGCACCAAAGCCGAGAGTGCTGGTGGTGCCGCTCGTCCCCTGGAAAAAGATGCTGGAGCCGAGGGCACTGCCCGCAGCGGCGCCGGTGCCGCCACCGCTTCCGCCTGCGACGCTGTTTCCGCTGACATCCAACGCGCCATTGACGGTAACCGTACCGCCCGTCTGCACATAGACGGCGCCGCCGGCGCCGAGGCCACCACCACCGCCGTCGACCGGAGCCCCCGAATTCGCGTGCGCCGCGCCGCCACCGAAGCCAGTTGCTCCCACGACCGTGCTCCCGCCGTTGTATCCGCCGCCGGCTCCGCCGCCAAAACCGCCACTGCCGCCGGTGGCGGGCCGACCGCCTGCCGCGCTCGCCGCGCCGCCGCCTCCACCATAACCTCCATTGCCGGCGATTGCGGACGAGTGCGCATGGGCACCACCGCCGCCGCCACCGAAACCACCCTGACCACCTGTCGCAGTGGTCCCGGGGACGCCGCCAGCACCGCCGCCGCCACCACCAAATCCCCCGGCACCGCCGGTGGCCGCACCCGTTGCGAGGCCGCTGCCCGCACCACCATTGGCCCCGCCGCCATTCGTCCCTGCTGTACCAGAACCGGAGAGACTGTTGCTGCCGACCGCGAGTCCACCGCCACCATTTCCCACGCTGAATGGGGCGCTTCCTCCGTTTCCGCCCATACCACCACCGCCGCCACTCAGATTATTGACGAACGCGCCCCCGTCACCGCCATTGGCACGGTTGCTGGCGAGACTGACGTTACTCAGCGTCAGGGCGCCGTTGCTCGAAACGAACACCGCACCGCCGAGCCCGGCCCCTCCACCGCCGCCGTCGACACCATTGCCGCCCTGCGCCGCGGCATTGGCGATGGCCAGATTTTTCAGGGTTACGGAATAGGTCGAGCCGGTGGTGCCAGCATCGCCGATGAAGAACGGGCGATAGGTGCCGGCGCCGCTGATGGTCGGGTTGTTGCCGTTGCCGTCGATGGCGATGTTCTTGGTGATGACCGGCAGTTCGCTCTGGAGCGTGATCGTGCCACCGACCTGGAATTGGATCGTGTCGCCACTCGCGGCGCTGATGATGGCGGCGCGCAAGCTGCCGGCGCCGCTGTCGGCTGTGGAAGTCACCATCAGCGTCGCCGCACGCCCCGCCTGGGGCAGGCCAAGCGCCATCGCCCAAACTGCAAGGCCGACAAGCGCCACGGGCCGGCCAACGGCATACGGCGAGATCGTCCGCCCAATCAATAGGCAAAGCGGGAGACGGAATCTCGTTGTCATGAAGGGCCTCGGACGCGAACCGGCCGCAAGCGACCGCGCGGCAAGGTTGGGATTTCATCGGCTCGTAGCAGACCGGCGATTTCCGCGATGTGCCCGGCGTCTCAGCCGCTGATTTCGACATGCACTGATGCATAGATGGCACAGCGATGCTGTTTCCACGTGGCGTCCGCCGACACCGATCGGCGACTGTGCTTGTCGTTGCTTGCGCGCCGAATTCAGGATGTTTACATAATGAAATGATGTTGCTGTGCTGCCGATCCGCGAAATTCGGGTCCCATGCGGTTCTGCCTCATCGCGCGATGATGGGGACGGCACGGCCTTGAACGAGAATATGCTGGCGGACACCCCGGGGCGCGGGGCATTTGCGCTTGCACAATTGCGCGCGATGACGGCCGACATCTGCGACGTGATTCCGCTCACGGCGGATGACGATTTCCATGTCACCAGCTTGACGATGATGACCCGCAATGCGTTGCTGGTCGATACGCGTTCGACCGATCTGGAATACGATCGGACGCCCGCACACGTCGCCCGCGGCGCGATGGACCATTTCCAGATTACGCTCTGCGTCAAAGGCGAGATGCGGTTTAGCTCGGGTCCGCGCGGGGTGACGTTGGGGCCGGGCGACATCTGCCTGCTCGACATGGCGCAGCCGAACCGAACGGTGTTTCGCGGCGGCGCCGACCGCACCCATGTGATTGCGATCATCCTGCAGCGTGCCATGCTCGCGCCGCGGCTCGCACATCCGGATTCCGCGACGGCCATCTTGCTGCCGTCAGATCACCCGCATGCGCGCCTGCTCGCCAACCATTTTGCGGCGCTTGAACTGCCCCCCGAACCCGAGGCCGGCAATGCCGAGACCACGGTCGAGGCAATCGCCGATCTCATGGCCGCGGCCGCCGGCGGTACGGCCGACATCGTCGCCGGCGTCGAACGGGCCGAGCGGCATCTGTATCTCGCGATGATCAAACGCCACATCGCGCATGGTCTCGATACCGACGCACTCTCCACCGCGGAGCTTTGCCGCCATTTCCAGATCTCGCGGGCAACCCTCTACCGGCTGTTCGAGGCCGATGGCGGGCTGGCACATTACATCAGGGAGCAGCGGCTCAATCTGGCCTTCCGGCAACTGATCTCGCCGTCCGCACAGGACGGGCGGCTGATCGACCTCGCCATCGGGATGCGCTTCAGCAGCGACTCGACGTTCATACGGGCGTTCCGCCGAAAATTCGGACTGACGCCGGGCGAGCTCAGGGAGCAGGCGGACCAATGGCTGCGCGAAACCGGAGCCGTTCCGGCCATCGACACGGTGCTTCACCAACTGGCCCGGCGTCGGACATCGCGGCCGTGAGCGACGCCAACGTCCGGGTTTGTCGCCTGCGCTTCGACCGGATATGACTCCGGTCACGGCCGAATGTTCGGCCATCCGAGAGTGCGGCCGTGCCTGGTGACATCAAGCTCGTCCTGTTCGATATGGACAACGTCCTCTGCGACTACGACAGGGGAAAGCGCGTCGCGCGCCTGGCGAAGCTTGCCGGATCGACCGACGAATTCGTTCACCAGGCGATCTGGGACAGCGGCTTCGAACTGCTCGGAGACTCCGGCGCGCTCGATGCCGTCGATTATCTGCGGGGCTTCGGCGAACGGATCGGCTATCCGCTGTCGCTCGACGAATGGGTGGAGGCGCGACGCTGTTCGATGCGGGCCGATCGCGCGATGCTGGAGATTGTCGGGCAGCTCCGCCGAACCGTCGATATTGCGATCCTGACCAACAATACCACGCTGGTCGCCGATCACATCGATACGTTGCTGCCGGAATTGCGGCCGCTGTTCGGCTCCAAAATCTACACATCGGCCGAGTTCAAGACGGCGAAGCCCGACCCGCAGTGCTACCGTCTGTGTCTGTCGGAGCTCAAGGTGAAGCCGGAAACCGTCCTGTTCGTCGACGATCTGGCGGCGAATGTTGCCGGCGCGCGCGAGGCTGGCCTCCTGGCCCATCATCACACATCGCTGGAGACGTTCAGGCAGGCCCTTTCAGGCTATGGCCTGCTTCGCGAACGGTGAACGCATGCGACGTCAGGCGAGATCGACCCCGCGCCGCTCCGGGATCAGCGTGAGCAGCGCCACGATGTCGATGAGATAGAGCAGCGCAAGACCCGCGATTGCGGTCGGGAAGCCGTACGCGGCACTGACGATGCCGACGACCAGAGGTCCGAAGCCGGCCACCGCCCGACCGATGTTGAAGAACACGTTTTGTGCCGTCGCGCGCGCCGCGGTCGGATAAAGCTCGCTCATCAGCGCGCCGTAGCCGCCGAGCATACCGTTGACGAAGAAGCCCATCACGGCGCCGCCGACCAGCAGCGCACCGGCGGTCGTCAGCTGCGAATAGACCACCACCATGACGGCTGCGCCCAGCATGTAGGTCAGAAACGCCGCACGGCGGCCGAAACGATCGGCCGCATGACCGAACAGGAAGATGCCGAGCGCCATGCCGGCGACGGTGACGGCCGTCCAGAGCGCCGATTGGGTCAGGCCATAGCCGAACCGCGTCGAGAGATAGTTCGGCAGCCAGATCATGATGCCGTAATAGCCGAAATTCTGCACCGAGCAGAGAATGATCATTCCGATGCCGATCCGGGTCGTCTCCGCATCAGCCACGAGCGCGCGAAGTGACGAACCGGTCTTCGTCGCCTTCGCCTTGTGCGCGATGAAGACGTCCGGCTCGTGCAGCTTGCGCCGGATCACGTAAGCAACCACTGCCGGAAACACGCCGAGCGCAAACATCCCGCGCCAGCCAATGATCGGCAACAGCACCGGCGTCACCAGCGCCGCCGCGAGCACGCCGAACTGCCAGCCGAGCCCGACATAGGACGTGGCCCGGGCGCGCTTGCTCGCGGGCCAGGTCTCGGCCACCAGCGCCATGCCGATGCCGAATTCGCCACCGAGGCCGATGCCGGCAATGGCCCGGTAGGCCAGCAGGTCCAAATAGCCCTGCGCCAGCGCACACAGGCCGGTGAAGACCGCGAACAGGACGATACTCCAGGTCAGAACCCGCACGCGGCCAAGCCGGTCCGACAGCATGCCGAAGACCAGGCCGCCGACGACCGCGCCGACCAGGGTCCCCGTGACCAGCGAGGCCGCCTGCGGCTGGGTAAGATGAAGGTCTTTCGAAATCGCCGTCAGCATGAAGCCGAGGATGAGGAGGTCGAACCCATCCATGGCGTAGCCGAGCGCTGATCCCCACAGCGCCCGGCGCGCTGCCGCATCGCGGTCCGTCGCACGGTCCGTATCGACCGCGCCGAGAGTCACATCCTGTAGCTGGCTCATGCGTCCCCCTACGCCAGCCAGTCCGTTGGGATCAAGGCCTCCGAGGACCTATGCACCGCGCAACTCAGGCCAGATGACACGCCACGAAATGCCCGCCCGCGCCTTCCTTCAGTTCCGGCGCACTTTCCGCACAGCGCGGCTGGGCGATCGGGCAACGGGTGTGAAAGTGACAGCCCGACGGCGGCTTCATCGGACTCGGCACGTCGCCCTTGAGGCGGATGCGGTTGCGCTTGAGCTTGGGATCCGGCACCGGTACGGCGGAAAGCAGCGCCTTGGTGTAGGGATGCTGCGGATTGCGATAGAGGTCGCTCGCCTTCGCCAGCTCGACGATGCGGCCGAGATACATCACGGCGACGCGGTCGGAAATGTGCTCGACCACCGAGAGGTCGTGCGCGACAAAGAGATAGGTGAGGTTCAACTCGGCCTGGAGATCTTCCAGCAGGTTGATGACCTGCGCCTGGATCGAGACGTCGAGCGCTGACACCGGCTCATCGCAGACGATCAGCTTGGGTTCGACCGCGAGCGCCCGCGCGATCACGATGCGCTGGCGTTGACCGCCGGAGAACTCATGCGGATAGCGCCGCATGTGCTCGGCCTTGAGGCCGACCTTGACCAGCAGGCCCGCGACGCGCTCTTCGCGCTCCCTGGCGTTCGATGCGAGATTGTGGATGGTGAAAGCTTCGCCGAGAATGGAGCCGACCGTCATGCGCGGGTTGAGCGAGGCGAACGGATCCTGGAACACCAGCTGCATGTTCCGCCGCATCGCGCGCAGATCGTTGCCGCCGAGCTTGCCGATGTCCTGGCCGTCGAACATGACTTCGCCGTCGGTCGGCTCGATCAGGCGCAGCACGCAGCGCCCGGTCGTCGACTTGCCGCAACCGGATTCGCCGACGAGACCGAGCGTCTCGCCCCGATTGACCGAGAACGACACGCCGTCGACCGCATAGACGGTACCGACCTGGCGAGACAACAGGCCGCCGAGCACGGGGAAATATTTCTTCAGGCCGCTGACGCGGAGCAGAGGCTCGCTCATGCCGCGCCTCCCAACTGTGTATCTCCGAGATGGCAGGCCATGCGGTGGCCGGGCGCGATCTCGCGCAGCAGCGGCTCCTTCTCGGTGCAGACGTCCATGGCAAACTTGCAGCGCGGCGCGAAACGGCAACCGACCGGCGGGTTGATCAGGATCGGCACCGAGCCACCGATCGCCTCGAGGCGCGTCTTGTGCTCGCTGTCGAGATCGATCCGCGGGATCGAGCGGATCAAGCCCTGCGTGTAGGGATGGCGCGGATCGGCGAAGAGCGCGTCGACATCGGCCTCCTCCACCACCTTGCCGGCATACATCACGACGACGCGCTGCGCCGTCTCGGCGACGACGCCCATGGCATGGGTGATCAGCATCACCGCCATGCCGAAGCGCTCCTTCATGTCCTGGAGCAGGTCGAGGATCTGCGCCTGGATGGTGACGTCGAGCGCAGTGGTCGGCTCGTCGGCGATGATCAGCTTGGGCTTGCAGGCCAGCGCCATCGCGATCATCACGCGCTGGCGCATGCCGCCGGAGAACTGGTGCGGATAATTGTGCACGCGGCCTTCGGCATTGGGGATCTGCACCAGCTTCAGCATCTCGATGGTGCGATCGAGCGCCTGTTTCCTGGTGACGTTCTCGTGGCGACGCAGGCTCTCGGCGATCTGCTCGCCGATGGTCAGCACCGGATTGAGCGAGGTCATCGGCTCCTGGAAGATGAAGCCGATCTCCTTGGCGCGGATCTCGTCGAGCTGGTTGCTCGTCAGCGGCACCAGATCGCGACCCTCGAAGATGATTTCGCCCGCCGCAATGCGGCCCGGCGGCATCGCGATCAGCTTCAGAATCGACATTGCGGTGACGGTCTTGCCGCAGCCGGACTCGCCGACGACGCAGAGCGTCTCGCCCTTGTTGATGGTGATGTCGACGCCGTCGACGGCCTGCAGGATGCCGTCGTCGGTGGAGAAGTGGGTCTTGAGACCCTTGATCTCGAGCAGCGGCGCCATCAGATCACCCGTCGCGCATCGAGCGCGTCACGCAGACCGTCGCCGATGAAATTGATCGCGACCACCGCGATGAAGATCGCGCCGCCCGGGAACAAGGCCCAGTGCGGGCCGATGTCGAGGAAATCCTTGGCATCGTACAGCAGCCGGCCCCAGGTCGGGGTATCCGGCGGAAAGCCGAGGCCCAGGAAGGACAGCGTCGATTCCGCGATGATCGCGGCGGCGACGTCGATGGTGCCGGCGATGATCACCGGACCGAGCGCATTGGGCAGGATGTGCTTCACCACCTGCCGCACCGGGCTCGCACCGAGCGCGCGCGCGGCCTCGACGAACTCCTTCTCGCGGATCGACAGGAACTGCGCGCGCACGAGGCGCGCCACTGGCATCCAGCGCAAGCCGCCGATGACGAGGACGATCAGGATGAAGATGCCGCCTTCGGGACCGAACATCTGCTTCAACCCGTCGCGGAAGAGATAGATCAGCAGCAGGAGCAGCGGCAGTTGGGGCAGCGACAGAAAGAGGTCAGTGAGCCACATCAGACCATGCCCGAGCGCGCCGCGGGACATGCCGGCGAGCGCACCGATCAGCGTGCCGATGAACACCGAGACCAGCATCGCGGCCAATCCGACCGCAAGCGAGATGCGCCCGCCATAGATCATCCGCGCCAGGATGTCCTGGCCGAGGTCGTCGGTGCCGAAGGGATGCGCGAGCGACGGCCCTTGCATGCCCGCCACGATATCGATGTCGTTGATCTTGATCCGCCAGATGAAGGGGCCGACCACCACAGCAAGAATCAGGACGAGCAGCAGGATCGCGCTGACGACGGCGAGCTTGTGGCGGCTGTAGCGCCGCCACGTCTCGCGCCAGGGCGAGTAGACGCCCCGCTCAGCGGAGGGAGATGCGAGGGTCAAGCCAGCCATACAGCACATCCGCGATGAGATTGAAGAGCACCACCAGACAGGCGAACACAAAGGTCACGGCCATCACGACCGGGGTGTCATTGGAGAGAATGGAGGAAATCAGCAGCGAGCCGATGCCGGGAATGCGAAAGATCTGCTCGGTGACGATGGCGCCACCGAACACCGCGGGCATCTGCAGCGCGATCAGCGTGACGACCGGAATCATGGCGTTGCGCATCACATGCTTGACGATGACCTTGGCCTGCCCGAGCCCCTTGGCCCGCGCCGTGGTGACGTAATCGAGCCGGATCACGTCGAGCATCGCCGAGCGCACGAAGCGCGTCATCGAGGCCGCCTGGAACAGGCCGAGCACGGCGACCGGCATGATCGCCTGCCGGATCATCTCGAGCACGTAGTGGATGCCCGTGGCCTTGATGTCGGTGGTGTAGACGAAGGGCAGCCAGTCCAGCGTGACCGAGAAGATCAGGATGAACAGGATGCCCGTGAAGAAGGTCGGCAGCGAAAAACCGACGAAGGCGAGCGTGTTCGCGACCTGGTCGAACAGCGAATAGGGCTTTGTCGCCGCATAGACGCCGACGGGAATCGCGATCAGCAGCGCCAGGATCTGTGCCGAACCGATCACGTAGAGCGTGGCCGGCAGGCGCTGCAGGATGAGCGTATCGACGTTCATCCGGCTGACGAAGGAGAAGCCCCAGTCGCCGTGCACCATGGCAGACAGCCAGTGCAGGTAGCGCAGATAGATCGGATCATCGAGCCCGAACCTGGCCCGAAGTGCAGCCTGCACTTCGGGTGGCACGTTCGGATTGGTCGCCAGTTCCGAGAAGGGATCGCCGGGCGCGAGCGCCAGGACGAAGAACAGCACCGCCGAGATGCCGAGCAAGCTCGGAATGGCGATCAGGAGGCGGCGCAGGACATATTGGCTCATGGGGAAGAATCCCGTCTATGCCCTCGCGATCATGCCTCCCGGTACCAATCCTGGATGTTGTCGGTCCGATTGGCCCAGCCCGAGATGACCGGCTTCAGCGTGTTGGCACAGGCGTCCACCGTAAGACGGTGCATCACCGGAATGAACACGGTGTCCTGCCACAACAGGTCGTTGCACTTGATGTAAAGCGCCGCCCGTTTGACCAGGTCGATCTCGGTCTCGGCCGCGGCAATCGCCGCATCATAGTCCTTGTTGACATAGCGGGGATAATTCGGGCCCTGCCACTTGTTCTCTTTGGTTGCCACATTGGCCGAGATGTAGCGGCGCATATGCAAAGCCGGATCCGGTTGTGTCATCGGGATCTGGAACATCTCGATGTCGGCGTAAAACTTGGGATAGGTGTCGTTGTTGGCAACGTCCGACGAGAAGAACACCGAGGCAACGACCGACTTCAGCTCGACGTCGATGCCAGCCTTCTGGCAGGCCTGCTTGACGATGGCCTGAGTCTTCTGGCGCGGACCGTTGGTCGAAGTCTGGTACAGGAGCTTGAATTTCTTTCCATCCTTCTCACGGATGCCGTCTGCGCCGACCTTCCAGCCGGCGTCGTCCAGCATCTTCGACGCTTTCTCGATGTTGAACTCCCAGGAGGTGTTCTTGGAGACGAACTTCTCGGGACCGTTGAGGTAGTTGGCCGTGGTGCGTCCAGCGCGACCGTAGATCGCCTTCTTGACGGACTCGCGGTCCACCAGGAGAGCCAGCGCCTTGCGAACGTTCGGATCGGAAAAGATCGGATGCTTGGTCTTCATCGAGGACCGCTCGCCATCGACCTCCGTGTTCGGGTCGGTGAAATTGATAGCGATGAACTCGATGTCGCCGCCTACGGCATAAACGGTCTTACCCTTGCCGCCCTTCTCCAGGCGCAGCAGCACGTCGTCCTCGACTTGCATATTCCAGGCAAAATCGAACTCGCCGGTCTGGATCACCGCGCGTGCCGCGGAGACGGCATCGCCGCCGCCCTTCATATCGATGGTGTCGAAATACGGACGGTTGGGCATGTGGTAGTCGGGGTTCAACGCACCACGGACGAGATCGCCCGGCTTGAACTCGACGAATTTGTAGGGGCCGGTGCCCACCGGGGCCAGATTGGTCGGCGCCTCACGGGATTTCGATCCGATGTAGTCGCCAAACAGATGCTTCGGGATGACGCATCCGTACGCGCCCACGAAAGCATTGGCCCAGAACGGCGTCGGGTTCTTGAACAGGATACGAATGGTAAGGTCGTCCACCTTCTCGACCGTCATGTCGGCATAGGTGCTGATAGAGACAGCCGCCGTGGCAGGATCGCTGGCATAGGTGAAGGTGAACACGAAATCGTCGGCTGTCAGCGGCTTGCCGTCATGCCATTTGACGCCGGGCTTGATCTTCCAGATCACCGACTTGCCGTCGGCGGCGAGGCCGCCATTTGCTGTTGACGGAATTTCGGCGGCGAGAATCGGGTTGAGATTGCCGTCCACGTCCCAGCTTGCGAGCGGTTCGTAGAACACGCGCGAGCCGTCCTGGTCCTTGGTGCCGGTCGCGAAATGCGGATTGAGCAAGGTTGGTCCCTGCCACCACAACAGCTTGAGCGGGCCGCCGCCGCCACGCTTGGTCGGCGGATAGGGGGACGGGCTCTGCGCCATGGCGACGCCGCCGATGGCGAGGATCTGGTTGGCCATGGGAGCGGTGAGGCCGACGGCGGCCAGGCGCTGGATGAAGGCGCGGCGATCCATGCGCCCGTCCTTCACGTCACCGATCATCGAACGCAGTTCTTTATCCAGCATGGTTGTCCCCCGTCTGGTTCCCGTATGGATGCAGGCGGCCGCAGCCCGGCCGCCGAGTTTGGCTGGCGGTAGATGGCACACTGAATAGGCCGCGCGTCAACTGCGGCCGTGTGTGTGCAAACGGTGTTCTGGCTTTCTGTTGAGCAAAACTTCCTTCCGCAGCCCAACGGTTCGGCATTCCCGCGCCAAAATCCGCGGGAAACCAAGTTGCACTGCGGAAAATTTGCTCTTCAGATCAGACGAAGTATCGAGATGGAATTCTACGCCACGGACATATTGAGTGGCGGCGCGACGTGGTCCGGCAGCGGGCAGATATAAGGCGTTTTGGTCGTCCGCTTCGTGAGATCGGCCTTCGCGGCCTTGATCAGTTCCGGTTCGGTCATCGCCTTGATGCCAAGGCCGGCCATGGCCTTGGCCGCCTGCACCATCGCCTTGTGGGCATGCGGGCTCTTGCCCTGCGCGACAACCTGCCAGGTGTGGAACGGGGTGCCGATTGCAACCGTTGGTGCGTGTACCTGCACGGTCGGCACCACCCAGCTCACATCGCCGACGTCCGTCGAGCCAACCAAGGGGTTGCGCTTGGCGTCGAGCGGCACCAGGAAGTCGGCCAGCGGCCGATCGGTCGGCTCCATGCCGATCGCGTAATAGACCGACGCGATGTCCTTGTCGGTCAGCGTCGCGCGGATCTGGCTGGCAAAGCCATTGTCGGCATCGTCGAAATGCGGCGGTCCGAGCTCTTCCATGACCCGGTGCAGCGCCTGTTCCAGCGGTGTGTTGGGCAGGATGTTGGAGACCGCGGAGATGATCTTCATCTCGACCTTGGTCTCGGTCATCAAGGCCGCACCCTCTGCGATCTTGCTGACGCGCCCGACCAGTTCGTTCATGCCGGGCAGATCACGGGCGCGAATGGAATAGCGCACGCGGGCATGGGCCTGCACCACGTTGGGCGCAATGCCGCCGGTGTCGAGCAGCGCGTAGTGCACGCGCGCATCGCTCGGCATGTGCTCGCGCATGTAGTTCACGCCGACATTCATCAGCTCCACCGCGTCGAGCGCGGAGCGGCCGAGATGGGGCGACGCCGCAGCATGCGAGGTGCGGCCGGTGAAGATGAAGTCGGCGCGGGTGTTGGCGAGCGACGGCGTCACCGCGACTTCCCAGAAACTATGCGGATGCCAGGTGATGGCAATATCGGCGTCCTCGAACGCGCCGGAGCGCACCATGAAGGCCTTGGCCGCGCCGCCCTCTTCCGCCGGACAACCGTAGTAGCGCACACGGCCGGGCACCTTGTTCTCGGCGAGCCAGTCCTTGACGGCGGTGGCGGCGAGGAGCGCTGCGGAACCGAGCAGATTGTGACCGCAGCCATGGCCGTGACCGCCGGTCTCGACCGGACGATGCTCGGCGACACCGGCCTCCTGGCTGAGGCCCGGCAGGGCGTCATATTCACCCATGAAGGCGATGACCGGACCGCCCTCGCCCCATTCGCCCATCACCGCGGTCGGAATGCCCGCCACTTTCTCGGTGATGCGGAAACCCTGGTGGCGCAACTCGGCGAGATGCTCGGCGGCGGAACGCGCCTCGGTGTAGCAGACCTCGGGCATACCCCAGACCTTGTCGCTCAGGTCGATGAAACGTCCCTTGATCGTGTCGATGCCACGCCAGATGTCGCTGCGATTGTCCATGGTTTGGTCCGTGATCTCTTGGTCAAACGAAGCGGCAATGGTTAGCAGCTTCATTGAACTCCGCCTAGCATCTCGCGGGACACCAGCCATGCGACCGATGCCGGATTGGGCGGTTGCCGCCCGGCTTTAGGTGAACAATGCCTGTCATCTTCGGAAACCGGCGGCGCGACATCTGGAATAGTTGCGGTCAAGCCTTTCAAGACGGCCTCCTCCGGCCTAAATTATGCTTGCTTCGCGCGTCGTTCCGCAGCCATGGCGGAGCGATGCTCTCAGCCAGGAGAACTCCATGCCCGCCTTGACCGAATGGAGAGTGCCGCCGGCCAATCAGCCGCGTGCGAGCGATTACGGCTTCGATCTCGATCGTGCGCTCGCCTCCGTCGTCGGCCTGCACGCCATCATTCCGCCGGACGCTTTCAGCGCCGAAACTCTCGGCACCGAGCGCGCCGGCAACGGCGTCGTGATCGACGACGGGCTGGTGCTCACCATCGGCTATCTGATTACCGAGGCGGAATCCGTCTGGCTTCACCTCGGCGACGGGCGCGTGGTGGAGGGACATGTGCTGGGCTTCGATTCCGTCACCGGCTTCGGCCTGGTGCAGGCGCTCGGCCGGCTCGACATCGAGCCTCTGCCGCTCGGCTCCTCGGCGGACACCCGGCTCGGCGACCGCGTCGTGGTCGGCGGCGCCGGCGGGCGAACGCGATCGGTCGCGAGCCAGATCGTCGCCAAGCAGGAATTCGCGGGCTACTGGGAGTATCTGCTCGACGAGGCCTTGTTCACCTATCCGGCTCATCCGAACTGGGGCGGCACGGGACTGATCAACGAGCGTGGCGAGCTGATCGGCATCGGCTCGCTCCAGCTCGAGCGTGAACGCGACGGCAAGGCCGAGCATGTCAACATGATCGTGCCGATCGACCTGCTAAAGCCGATCCTCGACGACCTCCGCAAGTTCGGCCGTGTCAACAAGCCGGCACGCCCGTGGCTCGGACTCTTTTCGACCGAGATCGACAACCGCGTGGTGGTTATCGGAATCTCCGCCAACGGTCCCGCCGCGCGCGCCGAACTCAAGACCGGCGACGTCATTCTTGCCGTGGATGGCGAGAAGGTCACGAGCCAGACCGACTTCTACAAGAAGATGTGGGACCTCGGTGCCGCCGGCGTCGACGTGCCTCTCACCGTGCATCATCAAGGCACCGCGCATCATGAAGGCGTCACCTTCGACGTCACGGTGACCTCGACCGATCGCTTCAAGCTTCTGAAAGCGCCGAAGCTGCACTGATCCAGACAGAGGAAGCAGCGATGACCGAGGCCGTCGTTGACGACATCGTGGCCGTGCTGCCGCCGTTGCTCAATGCACTGGAGGCGCTCGGCTACTTCGCCCGGCACTTGCATCCGCCGGCCTTCGGCTCGGTGATGAACGCCATCGGCGCACCGGACGACGCGCTTCAGTCGGCACGCGCAGCGATCGGAGCGTGGCCGGAGCAGTTCGCCGGACTGCGCGAGCGGCTCGATCGCGCCTGCGACGAGACGCTGTCCGCCTTTGCCGGCATTCGCGACGTCGAGCGCGGCAATGGCGATCTCGTCGCGGTGTTCCGCGCGCTGCGCCATCTGCCGCGGGCACAAGAGGCGCTTTATCCGCTGTCTGCGCAGTTTCCACCGGTGAGCAATTTCTTCCTCAACACCGGCAATCGCGAGAATGGTGAGTTGCTGGCGCGGCTGGAGGTCGCCGCCGGCGAGGACACCGGCGTCTTCCATGATCACAACGAGCCCGGCAGCCGCGGCGGCTTCTCGGTCTACGTTCCCGAGTATTACACGCCCGATCGCAACTGGCCTCTGGTGATGGCGCTGCATGGCGGCAGCGGCAATGGCCGCGGCTTTCTGTGGAGCTGGCTGCGCGATGCCCGCAGCCTTGGCGCGATCCTGGTGGCACCGACCGCGACCGGACAGACCTGGGCGCTGATGGGCGACGACACCGACACGCCCAATCTGATGCGGATACTCGAAACCGTGCGCGGCCGCTGGCGGGTCGATGCCTCGCGGATGCTGCTGACCGGCATGAGCGACGGCGGCACGTTCTGCTATGTCAGCGGGCTGGATGGCGCCTCGCCCTTCACTCATCTCGCACCGGTGTCGGCGACCTTCCATCCGCTGATGGCGGAGATGGCCGATGCCACGCGCCTGCAGGGCCTGCCGATCTTCATCACTCACGGCAAGCTCGACTGGATGTTTCCGGTGCAGACCGCACGGCAGACGCAAGCGGCACTCGCGGCCGCCGGCGCCGATGTGACCTATCGCGAGATCGACGACCTCAGCCATACCTATCCGCGCGAGATCAACGCCGTGCTGCTGCAATGGCTGAATGAAGGATGAACGAGCCGTCCTTACCCGCGCCGTAGTGCCGCGGAACCATCACTCCGGGCCGACGTTATCCGCCCACACCGGAGGTTCGCCATGCAGACTTTTTTCGGAATGATTTTGGGTGCGCTGCTGCTCGGCTGCGGCGTGTATGTCTATGATTCCATGCAGACGTCGTCCGTCGCCAATGGCGAGGTCGCGACTGCCAATCGCACCATCGTGAACTGGGATGTAGCGAAGGCCGACTGGAATGCGCTGCAGGACCGCGCGCACAAGGACTGGGTCCGGATTTCGTCGAAGTAATCTCGCCCGCAATGAACAAGGCGCCGTCGCGATCCGCGGCGGCGCCTTTGTGTTGGCTGCGATGAACGCTGCTGCGCGTCAGTTCATCTTGGCCTTGCGGGCGTCGGCGATGACCTGCTCGAACTCGGCCATGCTGAGCGCACCGGGTACGCGATATTTGCCGACAATGAAGGACGGCGTGCCGCGGAAGCCGAAGGCCTCGGCCTGCTCGTTGTTGCGCTTGAGGATCGCGTCGATGTCCTTGGCGCGCGCGGTGAGGTCGCCCTTGAGGCGGTCCATGTCGACGCCGGCGGCCGCGAGCAGCTCGTTGATGCGCGACTCGGTCAGGCGCGAGCTGACACCCATCATGGCGTCATGGGCCTTGTGGTACTTGTCCTGGTATTTCGCGGCGAGTGCGATCCGGGCGGCCGTCACGGAGACGGGCCCGAGGATCGGCCAGTCCTTCAGAACCAGCCTGACCTTGCCGTCGTCCTGGATGACCTGGCGCAGCTCGGGCTCGAGCTTGCGGCAATAGGGACAATTGTAGTCGGACCACTCGATGATGCTGATGTTGCCATCGGGATTGCCGGCGACGGGGACGTCGGGATCGCGCAACACCCTGGCTTCGGTCAGCACTTCGTCTTCGCTGCCAGCAGCCGCGCGCGCCAACGTCACCCCGCCAGCCGCGAAGACGCCCGCCCCGATCAACGTCAACGCGGCGCGTCGTGTCGGCCCAAAGCCCTTAGTCCTGAATCCAGTCATATCTCGTCCCGTTTCGGTCCTATCGCCGCAAGTACGGCCCCGGACCGGGAATTGTTACGGCTCATATAGGACGTTGTGGGTGGGATGTCATTGCCGCGTTATGACACGACAATGGCCTGCGCGCCCCGAGTGTCGGCGCGGGGCAGCATCGCCATGAGCGTTCCGGTCATGGTGGCAATCAGCGTGGTCCTACCCTCGTGCTCGGCAAACGCCTTGGCCTCGCAGAAGGTCAACGTACGGCCAGGCTTGATCACCTCGGCCTTGAACACGAAACGCTCGCCGCGGGCAGGGGCGAGCAGCGTGGTCTTGAACTCGACGGTGAGGATATCGGCCTCCGACGGCATCAGTGTGAAGGCGGCGACACCGCAGGAATTGTCGAGCCCGGCGGTGATGATCCCGGCATGGATAAAACCGTTCTGCTGCGTGAATTCAGGGGAATGCAGCATCGCCAGCTCGACCTCGCCCGGCGCGAGGCGGACAATCACGATGCCGAGCGTGCGCATCGCCGGCTGGCCCTCGAACATCGCAATGGCCGCCGCACGATAGCCGGGGTTTTTCGGCTCGAACGCAGCCATGGCTCAGACCTCGGCCGGTTCGACGAGATATCTCAGTGCGATCTCGCGGATGGCATCCGCGAACGCCGCGGATTTGCGCTGGCTGCGATCCATGTGCACGGCGGTGATTTCGCAGAACGCAGCCATCTCGCCGGTCTCGGCATTCGTCATCTCGTGCCGGAAGCGGATTGACTTGTCGCGAACCTCCAGCAGATGGCTGCGTATCTCGACGATGTCGCCGGCGAGCAGCTCGCGCTTGTAGGTGATGTTCTGCTGCACCGCCGCCATGCCGCGGCCGGAGGAGCGGAGATAGCTCGGCGTCAGCCCGAGCCGGGCGAACCAATTCCAATTGGCCTCGTCGAATTTGCCGACGTACCACATGATGTTCATGTGACCGACATGATCGCACTGCCATGGATAGACCGTGCCGCGATAGGTCGCCTCTTGCTCCATCGCCATTCCCTGCCCTGTCTGTCTTTTGATCTTGATACGGTAGCGTATCAGGCGTTGGACGCGTTAGCAATACGGCACCGTATCAAGAACCGGTGAGGCTTCCTTCATGAACGACGGCAAGGGCGATGTCTGGGTCGAGGCAGGGTTTACCGAGCTCGCCCGCGCTGGGGTCGAAGGGGTACGGGTCGAGGTGCTCGCCAAGAATTTGGGCGTCACCAAGGGCGGCTTCTACCGCCGCTTCGCCGACCGCGCCGCGCTGCTCGACGCCATGCTGGTGCACTGGCGCGAGGGACGCTCGGCATCAATCGCACAGCAGACCAGCCTGGACGGGCAAGCGCCCCGCGAGCGGCTGAGGGCGGTGATCCAGCTCTATTCCGAGCGGCTCAATCCGGAGGGCATGGCGATCGAGCTCGCGATCCGGCAGTGGGCGCGCTCCGACGAGAGCGCCGCTGCGGCGGTGGCGAGCGTGGATACAGCCCGGCTGAAGCACGTTGCCGAGCTCTATCGCGCGACCGGTCTCGAGCCCGAGGAGGCCGAGGCGCAGGCGTTCCTGTTCTATTGCTTCATCTTCGGCCAAAGCCTGTTGTTCGTCGAGCGCGGCCCGCGCAAGCGGTCGCAGCTCGTGGCGAAATCGGCCGAGAAATTGCTGGATTAGAGCATGATCCGGAAAAGCGTGAAGCGGTTTTCCGAAAAGATCATGCTCTAACAATAACCTAAGCAAGAGGCCGGAGCTTGGCTCCGGCCTCGGCGTCAGTTGAAGCTCAGGCGGCGCCCTTCAGCTTCTTGTTGCATTCGCTGTAATAGCCGCCGCCCTTCTCGATCCACTTCATGCCGCCATTGCCGTTGGTGGCCTTGTTGGCGTTGTACTGGTCGACGCAGGTGTGGAGGCGAGCCTTGCCCGCGCTCTCCTTGGCGTATTTGGCATCGACCGCGTTCGGGAAGACGGCGTTGCCCACCGGCATGGTCGGCATCGTCGACGCCGGAGCAGCAGCGGGGGCTGCCTCCTTCTTGGCCTGCTTCGGCTCGGCGGCGGGCGGAGGCGCGGCCGGGGCCGCCGCGGTCGGTGCGGCGGCCGGCGTTGCATCGGCGCCGCACTGGGCCTTGCGGAAGTCATTCCACTTCATGGTGCCGAGCGAGCCGTCCTTCTTGGCGGCCTGGTATTTCGCACTGCACTCCTGCGAGGTCAGCGCCTGCGCCGGCGCACTCGCCATCAGCGCGGCAACGCTCGACGCCGCAATCGCACACAACAATTTGGCTTGAATGGTCATCCTTGGTCTCCCTCAGGGAAGCAAACGAGGATTGCTATCCTAGCGTGCCCCGGACTTCCGACAAGGAAGCGATGGGGCTCGGAGCCAAAATATAGTGATCGCACCGTTCAGGATTATTCATGTGGCGTTCAGCAAGGCAGGCCGACGTTCCCGCTCCTCCGCAACTCTCGCAAGAAGAGCTACACCATGACCCTCGCCACCCGCCTCGCCGTCGTCGTGATCGCCTCGCTGTTCGCCACCGGCACTGCCTTCGCGCAGACCGCTGCGCCGGCCGCAAAGACCGATGCCGCTGCCACCACCGACAAGAAGGCGCCGAAGGAGCACTCGGCCGAGTCGCTCGAATGCTCCAAGCAGGCGGACGCCAAGGGCCTGCATGGCAAGGAGCGCAAGAAATTCCGATCCGACTGCATCAAGACCGCGAAGGCCGGTGGCGCTGCTGCTCCTGCGCCTGCCGCCGACAAGAAGTAAATCCGTCACAATCCTCCCCTCGCCTTTGGCGGGAGGCGCACGCATTGCGGCATGACGAGCCTGCAATTGTGCGCCTCTCGCCGATTTGCGATAAGGCGGCGTGAAGCAAATCACCGCCTCCCTCCCGTTCGAATGGCCGAGCCGTGCCAAGGTTTTGAGCACCGCGGAGACGCTCGTCATCGGCGCCGCCGGGGGCTTGGCCTTTCTGGCCGCGGGCCTTCCGGGCGGATTGCTCTCGGGATCGATGATCGCGGTCGGGATTGCCGCGATTGCCGGACGCCAGCTTTCGGTGCCGCCGCTCCTGACCCAGACCGTGCTGGTGCTGCTCGGCATTTCGCTGGGCTCCGTCGTTTCGCGCCATCTGATCCAGCAGGTCAGCGCCTACCCGCTCACCATCGGGCTGCTGGCGCTCGCGACATTCTGCTCGACCTTCGGCTCGAGCTATTACTTGCAGCGTGTCCACGGCTGGGACCGCACGTCGGCTTTCCTCGCCGGCAGCCCCGGCGCGCTGTCACAGATCACGATTTTGGCGGTTGAGCGCGGCGCCGACCTGCCAGGCATCGCAGTGGTGCAGACCATGCGCGTGATCATCCTCACCGCGGCGCTGCCGATGGTGCTGGCGATCGCGGGCGTCGCCCCCTCCGTCGCGCCATCGCTGACGGCGGCCATTGCTTCGCCGCTCGATCTTCTGGAACTGGTCGCCGCATCGCTGGCGGCGTCGCTCATGCTGCGTCTGATCAAGTTTCCGGCAAGCTGGATGTTCGGCGCGATGATCGCCTCCAGCGTGCTGCATGGCGCGGGGTGGGTCGAGGGCGGCCTGCCGAACTGGGTGCGCGGCGTCGCGCTGGTCGGCATCGGCGCGCTGATCGGCAGCCGCTTTGCCCGGATGCGGATCAAGACGCTCGCCGGCCACATCAACGCCGCGCTCGGCTCGTTCGCCGTGGCGATCGCCGTCTCCTCGATCTTCGTCGGTATCGTGGCAGTCACGACGCAGGTGAAGTTCTCCGACGTCGTCGTTGCCTTTGCGCCCGGCGCGATGGACGCGATGCTGGCGCTGGCACTGACGCTACACATCGATCCGATCTTCGTCGGCGCCCATCACCTTTCGCGCTTCGTGTTCGTCACCATCGCGACGCCGGGCATCGTGCATCTGTTCGGCCGCACGCAGGACGACGTCGACGATTAGCCTTCTGCTGGCGTCGCCTGCCCCGTCAGCGCCGCGACCTGCGCCTCGAGCTCCGCAATCCGCTGGTCCCTCGCCGCCAGCGCCGCCGCCACATCCGCGGCGTCGAACTTCTGCGGAATGTGCTGCGGGCAGTTGGTGTCCCAAGCCGCGATCTTGAACACGATCACCTGCTCGGGCCGGGCGCGATAGCCCTTCGGCATCAGTGCGTCCGTCAGCGCATCGTCGTCCTCGACCACGCGCGCCTCGCCCCAGATCTTGACCCGGCGGCGATGGGCATAGTCCATCACGAAGATGTAGGCCTTGGGGTTCTCCGAGAGATTGCCTTGGGTCAGATATTGCTGGTTGCCGGCATAGTCGGCGAAGGCGAGCGTCTGCTTGTCCTGCATCTTCAGAAACCCCTTCGGGCCGCCGCGATGCTGGATATAGGGCTGGCCGTCCGCCGAGGCCGTGGAGAAATAGAAGCTGTTGGCATCGGCGAGAAATGCCTCGAGGTTTTCATCGACCTCGGTGCGCCAGCCGCGCTGCTCGACGCGGCCATAGGCCTCGCGCGAACCCTTGCGCGCCTGGATCGCCTTCACCGCGGGGGTAAAGGCGACGTCGCTGGCATAGGTGTGAACTGTGGTCATCGGAATATCTCCTGAAAATTCCGGCGCATCTCTGCGTCTTTCGGGGATTAAAATGGACCTTCCGGCGATCAAAACAATCGGACCTATTGACACTTCATCGTTGCAATATATGCAATAATGCCCATGGATCGCCTGGAAGCCATGCACGTGTTCGTCACCGTCGCCGATCTGCGCGGCTTTGCGCCCGCGGCGCGCAAGCTACGGCTGTCGCCCTCGGCGGTGACACGGCTGATTGCTGCGCTGGAAGAGCATCTCGGCGCGCGGCTGCTGCAGCGGACCACCCGACAGGTGCGATTGACCGACGTCGGCACCCGCTATCTCGAACGCGCCCGTCGAATCCTCGCCGACGTCGAGGAGGCCGACGGCTCGGCGCGGGAGGAGCGCAACCGGCCGAGCGGAAAGCTGGTGGTGTCGGCCCCGGTCGGCTTCGGGCGGCTGCATGTCGGCCCCGTCATGACCACCTATCTCAAACGCTATCCCGAGGTCGCCTGCGAGCTCAGGCTCTCGGACAACCTCGTCAACCTCGTGGAGGACGCCGTCGATGCCGCCGTCCGTATCGGCCACCTCGCCGATTCCTCGCTGGTTGCACGCCAGGTCGGCGAGATGCGGCGGATCACGGTGGCCACACCGGGTTATTTGAAGCGCCATGGCGAGCCGAAGACGCCGGAGGCGCTGACCGAGCATCAGACCATCCTGTTCGGTCCCGCGACCGCGTGGCGCTTCGCGCAGGACGGCCGCGATATCGAGGTGGCGCCGTCCCCGCGCTTCACCAGCAACAGCGCCGACGCCGCCCTGCAATATGCCGAGGCCGGCGGCGGCATCACGCGCGTGCTGGCCTATCAGGCCGCCGACGGCTTGAAGACCGGGCGGCTGAAGATCCTGCTGGCGAAATACGAGCAGCCGGCCCTGCCGATCCACATCGTCTATCCGACCTCGCGCCTGCTCTCGGCCAAGGTGCGCGCGTTCATCGATCTCGTCGTGGAGACGGCGGATTGGCGATTTGGGTAGGTCTTACGCCTTCCTCGGCACCACGCGAAACGTCCCGCTGGCGCGCGCGATCACGACATCATCGGCCTTCGCCAGGCACTGCGCGAAGCAGATGGTCTTGCCGGTCTTGATCACGTCGCTCTCGATGGCAAGCCACTGGCCGATCCCCGCTTGGCCGACGAAATCAACCGTGAGCGAGACCGTCACGAACGAGGTGGTCCAGCCCGTCGCCTGCGCGCAGCTGTAGCCCATCGCATTGTCTGCAAGTGCTGCGATGAGGCCCCCGTGAATCATGCCGCGACCGTTCGTATGCGGCCGGTCCAGCCGAAGACCGAGGATGAAGGCCTTCTCGGTTTTCTTTGCGTAGATCGGTTTCCAGGGCTCCGTGAGCGGACCGCTGCGGAGATGCGGCTCGAAGCCTGCGGGGATGGCGGTGTCGGTCATGCGTGTCTCACTTTGCTGGTGGATTGCCAGCATTGAACGCGATGCGGATAACAGTTTCACCGCCTACAAAGTTTTAAACGAGATTTGCGCGGGTGTTTGAAATGGGCGGCGCCACAGTGACGATGCCGTAGGGTGGGCAAAGGCGCGAAGCGCCGTGCCCACGATCTCTTCATGATCGAAACAGATGGTGGGCACGCTTCGCTTTGCCCACCCTACGGCACTACGGCACCTTCCTAAAACGGCAACCCCACGTAATTCTCCGACAGCGATGTCATCGCGGCCTGCGACTGCGTGACGTAGTCGAGCTCGGCAACCTGGATGCGCGCGCCGATGCTGCCGTTATCAGGGAATTTGTGCAGCATCGATGTCATCCACCAGGAGAAGCGCACGGCCTTCCAGACCCGCGCCAGCGCCCTGGCGGAATAGGCATCAATCCCCGCGCTCGATTTCTCGTCGTAGAATTCGCGGAGCGCGCTCGACAGATAATGCGCATCGCTTGCCGCCAGGTTCAGCCCCTTGGCGCCGGTCGGCGGCACGATGTGGGCAGCATCGCCGCACAAAAACATCTTGCCGAAGCGCATCGGCTCGGCGACGAAGCTGCGCAGCGGCGCGATGCTCTTCTCGATCGAGGGGCCTGTCACAAGACTGTCGGCGGCCTCCTGGTCGAGCCGGCGCTTCAATTCGTCCCAGAAGCGATCGTCGGGCCACTCGTCGACATGGTCGTTGAGCGAGCACTGCAAATAATGTCGGCTGCGCTTCAGCGAGCGCATGGTGCAGAGTGCAAAGCCACGGGCATGGTTGGAATAGATCAGCTCGTGGCTGACCGGCGGCGTCTCGGAGAGAATGCCGAGCCAGCCGAACGGATAGACCCGCTCGAACTCGGCGATCGCCGAGGCCGGAACGCTGGCGCGGCTGACGCCGTGAAAGCCGTCGCAGCCGGCGATGAAGTCGCAATCGAGCGTGTGGGTGATACCGTCCTTGACCCAGGTTACGCGCGGGTGACTGCCGTCGAAATCGTGCGGCTGCACATCCTTGGCTTCGTAGACGGTGGTAAGGCCCGCTTCTTTCCGCGCATTCATCAGGTCGAGCGTGACCTCGGTCTGGCCATAGATCATGACCGTCTTGCCGGTCGCGGCCTTCATGTCGATGCGATGACGGCGGCCATCGAAGGCGAGCTCGATGCCCTCATGCACCAGGCCTTCGGCATGCGCCCGCGCGCCGGCGCCGATCTGGTCGAGCAGCCCGACCGTTCCCTCTTCCAGGAGACCGGCGCGGATGCGGCCCAGCACGTAATCCGGGCTCTGCCGCTCAAGAATGACATTGTCGATGCCGTATTGATGCAGAAGTTGCCCAAGCAACAATCCTGCCGGCCCGGCCCCGATGATTGCGACTTTTGTCCGCAATACTTGCTCCTCCCGATCCTGTAGGCTTTCGTCGCGGCTCGCTTGTGGCGGTCGTCCGCGCGCGATAATTATATCATATAACGGTTGGGCAAAAGGGGAGTGCTCGTCGCCGCATCGCGACAAATCCATGCAACATGGCTGACATAGATGACGCGGCGGCACGCCGCGGCAGTTCCGGCTTGAACCCGCCAGCCAATTAGATAACATGTTAATTAATGAGACCGGGCCAGCGAAGCCCGCCGTCGAAAAGAGGGAGACACGACCGATGAGGAAAGCCTGTCTGGCTTTGCTGCTGGCAGCAAGCGTGACGCCTGCGTTCGCGCAGGACAAGACTTTTGACCTGAAGGTCTCGCATTGGGTGCCGGCGTCGCATCCGCTGCAAAAATCTCTGGAAGACTGGGTGGCCGCGGTGAACAAGGATTCCGGCGGCACCATCACGGGCAAGGTGTTTCCGGCCCAGCAGCTCGGCAAGGCTTTTGACCATTACGACATGGCGCGCGACGGCATCGCTGACGTCACTTATGTCAATCCCGGCTACCAGCCCGGCCGCTTCCCGATCATCGGCGCCGGCGAATTGCCGTTCCTGATCTCGGATGCCAAGGGCGGCTCGGAGGGCCTGGACGCCTGGTATCGCAAATATGCCGCGAAGGAGATGAAGGACGTCAAGTACTGCCTCGCCTTCGTCCACTCGCCCTCCTCCTTCCACTCCCGCACCAAGAAGATCGTGATGCCGGAGGACGTGAAGGGCATGAAGATCCGCCCGGCTCACGCCACCATGGCGAATTTCGTCACCGCGCTCGGCGGCACCAATGTGCAGTCCTCCGCGCCTGAAGTGCGCGACATCATCGAGCGCGGCGTCGCCGACGGCGTCACCTTCCCCTGGGGCTCGCTGGTGCTGTTCGGCATCGACAAGGTCACGAAGTACCATATGGAGGCGCCGCTCTACACCACGACCTTCGTGTTCGTGATGAACAAGGACAAGTACGACGCAATGTCCGACAAGCAGAAGGCCGCGATCGACAAGAACTGCTCGACCGAAATGGCCGGCGTGGTCGGCGAGCACTGGGGCAAGTTCGAGGATGCCGGCATCGACAAGGTGAAGGCGGAGGAAGGCCACGAGGTCTACGAGCTGACGCCGGACCAGACCGCCGCCTGGAAGAAGGCGTCCGAGCCGCTGGTCAAGACCTGGGGTGATGGCGCCAAGAAAGCCGGCATCGATCCCGACGCAGCGCTGGCGGACTTGAAGGCGTCGTTGAAGAAGTACAACGCGCTGGCGGAGTAGTTTTCACCGAAACAGAAGCGGCGGCGGTAATCGTCCCGCCGCCGCTTTCCTGCAAATTTGAGGACCCTCCACCCATGAAGCGCTGGATGGATCGCGTCATTGATTCGATCGAATGGATCGCCGCTGCCTTCGTCGGCATCGTCGCGCTCGACATCTTCCTGTCGGTGCTGCTGCGCAACACGCTGAACTATTCGATTCCCGACAGCTTCGACATCGGCCGCATGCTGCTCGGCATCCTCATCTTCTGGGGCATCGCCGCGACCTCCTATCGCGGGACCCACATCACGGTCGACCTGGTCTGGGGCAATGTCGGGCCGCGCTATCAGCGCTGGATCGACGTGTTCGCGACGCTGGTGCTGCTGTTCGTCGTCACCGTGCAGACCTGGACGCTGTTCGACAAGGTTCGCGGCACCTACAACGACAACGTCCAGACGTTCGACATGCACATGCCGACCTGGCCGTTCTTCGCGATCGCCTGGATCGGTGACGTTTCGGCTGTTCTACTGATCGCGATCCGCACCTACCGGCTGATCTTCCATCCCGAAGAGATGCACGACCCCAAGCTCAAGGCGACGGAGTAATCATGAGCACCGATGCCGTCGCCGTTATCGGCTTCGTTTCCCTGTTCGCTCTGATGCTGCTGCGCGTGCCCGTCGGCATGGCGATGGGCCTCGTCGGCGTCTCCGGCTTCTCCTATCTGGTCGGCGCAACGCCCGCGTTGAAGCTGGTCGGCCAGACCTCGATGCGCACGGTGACCGACTACACGTTCGGCGTCATCCCGATGTTTCTGCTGATGGGCTCCTTCGTCAGCAATTCCGGCATGAGCCGCGAGTTGTTCCGCGCCGCCAACGGCTTTGTCGGGCACTTGCGCGGCGGCCTCGGCATTGCCACCGTCGGCGCCTGCGGCGGCTTTGCCGCGATCTGCGGCTCGTCGGTCGCGACCGCGGCGACATTCTCTGCGGTCGCCTATCCCGAGATGCGCCGCTTCGGCTATCCGCAATCCTTTGCCACCGGGGTGATTGCGGCCGGCGGCACGCTGGGTGCGATGCTGCCGCCCTCCACCGTGCTTGCCGTCTACGGCATCATCACCGAGCAGGACATCGGAAAACTGTTCATCGCCGGCATCATTCCGGGCCTGCTGGCGATGACCATGTACATGATCACGATCTTTCTGATCGGCTATTTTCGTCCCGACTTCCTGCCCAAGGGCAAGGTGCTGCCCTGGCGCGAGCGCTTCGCCGGCCTGAAGGACATCTGGGCGCCGGTGCTGCTGTTCGTATTCGTGATCGGCGGCCTCTACGGCCTGCCATTCCTGCCGCGCTTCACGCCGACGGAAGCCGGCGGCGTCGGCGCCACCGGTGCTTTCATCATCGGCGTCGTCACGGGCCGGCTCGACCGCGAGAAGATCCTGGCTTCGCTGCTCCAGGCAACGCGCACGGCGGCGGCCGTGTTCACCGTCCTGATCGGTGCGCTGATCTTCGGCTATTTCCTCACGGTGACGCAGACGCCGCAGAAAGTGACGGAATTCCTCACCGGCCTGGGCTTGGGCCCCTACGGCGTGCTGGCGCTGATCATGGTGATGTATCTCGTGCTCGGCTGCCTGATGGATGCCATGGCGATGATTATCCTGACCGTGCCGATCATCTTCCCGGTCATCACCCATCTCGGCTTCGATCCGATCTGGTTCGGCGTCATCATTGTCATGACCGTCGAGCTCGGCCTGATCCATCCGCCGGTCGGCATGAACGTCTTTGTCATCAAGAGCGTGGTGAAGGACGTCTCCTTCTCCACCATCTTCAAGGGCGTGATTCCGTTCGTGGCGACCGATTTGGTGCGTCTGGTGATTTTGATCGCGTTCCCGCTGTTGGCGACCTGGCTGCCGACGCGCATGATGGCGCATTGAAGGGTGAAGCGATGCCCACACCGACACTCGAGACAAGATACGCCTTCACCATCACCGCAAAAATCGGCGACGTCATCACCGCCGGCGAAACCGGCATCGGCGTCCGTCGCATCATCCCGATCATCGGTGGCGAAGTGACAGGTGCGATCACCGGCAAGGTGCTGCCCTTCGGCGCCGACTTCCAGACCATCCGCCCGAACGAGCTGATCGATCTCGAAGCCAAATACGCCTTCGAGACCGACGACGGCGCCATCGTCTATGTCGAGAACAAGGGCATGCGCTTCGGCCCGGTCGACCTCTTGCAAAAGCTCAAGCGCGGCGAGCCGGTCGATCCGAAACTGATCTACTTCCGGACCGTGCCGAAATTCGAGACGGGGCACGAGACGTACCGCTGGCTGATGGAGCACATCTTTGTGGGCTCAGCGGCGCGGCATGCGGACCGGGTGGTGATCGACGTCCACCAGGTGGTGTGAGCTACACACTCGGCCGTCGTCCCGGCGAACGCCGGGACCCATACCGCGTGATCTATCGATCGCGGACGGTTGGAGCGCCGGACAACGAATCTTCGCCAAATTTCTCCCTGGGGCTATGGATTCCGGCTTTCGCCGGGACGACATCGAATGTGAAGGCCACGGCGCCGGCCCCATATTGACTCCCGCATAATTCGTTATACAACATAACTATTCTGATAAGGACGCAAATGACACAGGGAAACGCCGAAACCGCTGCCGCGGGCGCCTCCGGGCTGCTTCAAATCGAGAGGGTGGACCGGGTTCTGACCGTGGGCCTGAACCGGCCGGCCAAGCGCAATGCGCTCAATGATGGCATCATCCTCGAGATCGGCGAATGTTTTGCGTCCC
Source organism: Bradyrhizobium sp. CIAT3101 (assembly GCF_029714945.1). Lineage (NCBI taxonomy): Bacteria > Pseudomonadati > Pseudomonadota > Alphaproteobacteria > Hyphomicrobiales > Nitrobacteraceae > Bradyrhizobium > Bradyrhizobium sp. CIAT3101. The sequence continues at coordinate 983,245 of NZ_CP121634.1, read as the reverse complement.
TTCCCGAGGACATCGGCGCGGTCGTCATTCACGGCATCGGCGATCATTTCTCCAGCGGCCTCGACCTCTCCGAACTTCAGGATCACGACGCCACGGGCGGGCTCCTCCACTCTCAAATGTGGCACCGGGTGTTCGACCGCATCCAGTACAGCCGCGTGCCCGTGATCGCGGCGCTCAAGGGTGCGGTGATCGGCGGCGGGCTCGAGCTTGCCTGCTCCGCCCACATTCGCGTCGCCGAGCCCACAGCCTATTTCGCGCTGCCTGAGGGCCAGCGCGGCATCTTCGTCGGCGGCGGCGGCTCGGTGCGCCTGCCACGGCTGATCGGCGTCGCGCGCATGATGGACATGATGCTGACGGGCCGCGTCTATAGCGCGACCGAGGGCGCGTCCTATGGCTTTGCGCAATATGTCACCGAAGCCGGCAACGGCCTCGCCAAGGCGCTGGAGCTCGCGACCAAGATCGCGTCGAACGCGCCGCTGACGAATTTCGCCGTGCTCCAGGCATTGCCGATGATCGCGGAGGCCAATCCGCAGACCGGCCTGCTGATGGAATCACTGATGGCCACCGTCGCGCAGAGCGACAAGGAGGCCAAGCGCAGGATTCGCGAATTCCTCGAGCACAAGACCGCCAAGGTGAAGCCGAAATCATGAGTGCGAAGCCGTCCTCTTCCAGCACAGAGCGCGGCGAGAGCAATTCTCCGCTGCGGCCGATCTCGTTCGGCGATCCCGTCATCGACATCGATCGTCGCGCCGATGGCACGATCTATTTGCGGCCGAAGCACCCGCTCGGCGACTATCCCGTCCGCATCACCGACCGCCTGCATCACTGGGCGACGGCGACGCCGGACCGCGTGTTCATGGCGGAGCGCGAAGGCGGCCGCGGCTGGCGCAAGATCACCTATGCCGAGCTGCTCACGGCGAGCCGCCACATCGCCTCGGGCCTGATCCAGCGCGGCTTGTCGGCGGAGCGGCCGGTCGTCATCCTCTCCGGCAATTCGATCGATCATGCGCTGCTGGCGTTCGGCGCGTTCTATGCGGGCATTCCGTTCTGCCCGGTATCACCGGCCTATTCGCTGGTGTCGAAGGATTACGGCAAGCTCTCTTACCTGATGAAGCTGCTGACGCCCGGCCTCGTCTTCGCCGAGGACGCCGACAAGTTCGCGGACGCCCTTGCCGCCAACGTGTCGCTCGGCACCGAGATCGCCGCATCCTATGGCAGCGTGCCCGGCCGCGACGTCACCTTGCTCGCCGACCTCATGGCAACGCCTGTTCGCAGCGACCTCGACGCGGTGCATGGCAAAATCGGCCCCGATACGATCGCAAAATTCCTGCTGACGTCGGGCTCGACCGGCAATCCCAAGGCCGTCATCAACACCCAGCGCATGATCTGCGCCAACCAGGTCATGCTGCGCGAGACGCTCGCCTTCCTCAAGGACGAGCCGCCCGTCATCATCGACTGGCTGCCCTGGAATCACACCTTTGGCGGCAACCACAATATCGGGCTGACGCTCTACAACGGCGGCTCGATGTATCTCGATGCCGGCAAGCCCATGCCCGGCGGCATCGAGGAGACCGTGCGCAACCTCCAGGAGATTTCGCCGACGGTCTATTTCAACGTGCCCAAGGGCTACGAGTCGCTGCTGCCTTATTTGCGCGACGACCAGGGCCTTCGTGCCAAGTTCTTCGACCGGCTGCATGCGATGTTCTTCTCGGGTGCGGCGCTGTCGCCCTTCGTCTGGAACAGTCTCGACGAACTCGCGGTGAAGGAAAAAGGCTATCGCGTGCCGATGCTGACCGGCCTCGGCGCAACCGAGACCGCGCCATTCTTCATGTCGGTCAATCCGCGCACCAGCCGCTCCGGCCATGTCGGCCTTCCCGTCTCGGGTAACGACGCCAAGCTGGTTCCGAACAACGGCAAGATGGAGGTTCGCGCCAAGGGCCCGAACGTGATGCCCGGCTACTGGCGCCAGCCCGACATCACCGCAAAATCCTTCGACGAGGAGGGATTTTACAAGATGGGCGACGCGCTCAAGCCCGCCGATCCCGATGATCTCAACGCCGGCTTCGATTTCGACGGCCGTGTCAGCGAGGATTTCAAGCTCGCGAGCGGCACCTGGGTCAGCGTCGGCCCGCTGCGTGCGCGCTTCGTCGCGGCCTGCGCGCCGCTGGTGCGCGACGTCGTCATCGCCGGCATCAACCGCGACGAGGTCTCCGCGCTGGTGCTGCTCGATCTCGACGGTTGCCGCCTGATCAACCCGACGCTGCCGGCCGACAGTCTCGCCGTCACCGCCCGGGACCGATTGGTGCGCGAAGCTTTCCGCGAACGGCTCACGCGTTTCCTCTCTTCGGCCACCGGCTCCTCGACGCGGATCACGCGCGCGATCCTGCTGGACGCGCCGCTATCGATCGACAAGGGCGAGGTCACCGACAAGGGCTCGATCAACCAGCGCGCGGTGCTCGAGCATCGCGGCGCGCTGATCGAGGAGCTCTACGCTGCCAATCCATCGGACCGTGTGATATCGGTCGGCTAAGAATTCATCGAAGGAGAACGCCATGTTGTTGAAGGATCAGGCAGCCGTCGTCACCGGCGGCGCATCGGGACTGGGCGCCGCCACCGCTCGCAAGCTGGCGGCACAGGGTGCCAAGGTCGCAGTGTGCGATCTCAACACCAAGCTCGCGGAAACCGTTGCCGCCGAGATCAAGGGCGTCGCCGTGACCTGCGACGTCTCCGACGCGGCCTCCGCTGAAGCCGCGATTGCACAGGCCGCCAAGGCCCATGGCCCGGCCCGCGTGCTGGTCAACTGCGCCGGCATCGGCGTCGCAAAGCGCGTCGTCGGCCGCGACGGCCCGATGGCGCTCGCCGATTTCGACAAGGTGATCAAGGTCAATCTGATCGGCACCTTCAACATGCTGCGCCTCGCCGCGACCGAGATGTCCAAGCTCGAGCCGCAGGCGAGCGGCGAACGCGGCGTCATCATCAACACGGCCTCGGTTGCCGCCTATGACGGCCAGATCGGCCAATCGGCCTATTCGGCCTCGAAGGGCGGCATCGTCGGCATGACGCTGCCGATCGCGCGCGAGCTGGCCCAGTTCGGTGTTCGCGTGCTGACGATCGCGCCCGGCCTGTTCCTGACGCCGCTGCTGGCCAACCTGCCACAGGAAGCCCAGGACTCGCTCGCCGCCGCGATCCCCTTCCCGCGCCGGCTCGGCCATGCCGACGAGTTCGCCGCGCTCGCGCTGCACATGGTCGAGAACTCCTACCTCAACGGCGAAGTGGTGCGCCTCGACGGCTCGCTACGCATGGCGCCCAAGTGACTTCGTAGAGTAAGAGCCCCGCATGTTCGTGAACCGGCGCGACGTCCAGATCCAGTGGGGCGACTGCGACCCTGCCAACATCGTCTACTACCCGCGCTATTTCGCGATGTTCGACGATTCGACCTCGACCCTGTTCGAGGTCGCCGGGTTCTCAAAACAGGACCTGGTCCGCAAATACGGCCTGGTGGGCATCCCCATGGTCGACACGCGGTCCAAGTTCTACATCCCCTCGACCTATGGCGACTGGATCACCATCGAAACGAAGATCGAGAGCATCAAGCGCTCGAGCTTCGAGGTGAAGCACAATGTCTACAAGGGCGATGCGCTCGCCATCGAAGGTTTTGAGACCCGCGTCCTGGTCGGCCGCGATCCCGTTAACCCCGACAAGCTGAAATCGGCACCGTTTCCGCCGGAAATGGTAGCGAAATTCATAGGGAGTTAGATCCGGAGCTAAATCGCCGCATCACCAAAAGACGGGGCTGAAATAGCCCCGAATTTCTGCTTTCAAAGAAATACGAAAAGGGAGGAATCGATGAAACGCTTTTACCTGACCGCCGCCATCGCCGCGGCCACGCTGGCGCTGCCGGCCCTGCCGGCGCTGGCGCAGACCGCTGAAATCACCGTCGGCATCACCACCACCACGACCGGCCCGGGCGCAGCGCTCGGAATCCCCGAGCGCAACGCGCTGGAATTCGTGCCGAAGGAGATCGGCGGCGTGCCGCTGAAGGTGATCGTGCTCGACGACGGCGGCGATCCCACCACCGCCACCACTAACGCCCGCCGCTTCGTGACCGAGTCGAAGGCGGACGTGATCATGGGCTCAGCGGTGACGCCGCCGACGATTGCCGTGTCGAACGTCGCCAACGAGGCCGGCATTCCGCATTTCGGCCTCTCGCCCTTCCCGATCACGCCGGAACGCATGAAGTGGTCGGTCGCCATGCCGCAGCCGATTCCGATCATGGGCAAGGTGCTCTACGAGCACATGAAGGCGCACAACGTGAAGACGGTCGGCTATATCGGCTATTCCGACTCCTACGGTGACCTCTGGTTCAACGACCTCAAGGCCCAGGGCGTACCGATGGGCCTGAGCATCGCCGACGAAGAGCGCTTCGCCCGTCCCGATACGTCGGTGACCGGGCAAGTGCTGAAGCTTGTCGCGGCCAATCCCGATGCGATCCTGGTTGGCGCCTCCGGCACGGCCGCGGCATTGCCGCAAACCGAGTTGCGCGAGCGCGGCTATCAGGGCCTGATCTACCAGACCCACGGCGCGGCCAGCATGGACTTCATCCGCATCGCGGGTAAGGCCGCCGAAGGGGTGCTGATGGCATCGGGCCCGGTGATGGATCCCGAGGATCAGCCGGACAGCGCCCTCACCAAAAAGCCGGGCCTGGCGCTGAACTCCGCCTATGAAGGCAAGTACGGCCCGAACAGCCGCAGCCAGTTCGCCGGCCATTCCTACGACGCTTTCGAGATTTTGAAGCGCGTCATTCCGGTTGCCCTGAAGACGGCCAAGCCCGGCACGCCGGAATTCCGCGAGGCGATCCGCCAGGCGCTGCTGTCGGAGCGGGAAATCGCGGCGAGCCAAGGCGTCTACAACTTCACCGAAAAGGATCGCTACGGCCTCGACGACCGCTCGCGCATCCTGCTCACGGTCAAGGACGGCAAATACACGCTCGCGAAATAAGTAGCGACCAGTTTCCAATACAACGAGAGCCGGCCCGGTGGGCTGGCTCTTTTGTTTTGCGTTACCGGCGCGACTGCATCAGGCCGCCTGCCGCAGCGGCGTCCAGGCGAACTCCGGATAGTAGGTGTCCATCATCCGGTCGACATAGGCGGTGAGGTTCTGAAATCCTTCCGCGCGCTCGCGCAGACGGGATTCGAAGAACGGCGTGAGGATTCCGGCGAGCGCGCCGAACGCCGTCGCGTCGACCCCACTGGGCCTGTTGCCCATCAGATAGGATTTGTCGCCGAGCTGCACCGAGAGCGCAAACAACGAGCGCACCGCGAGCTCGACATCGTCATCGGGCCCATGACGGCCGAGGCCGGAGAGCAGGTAGTTCTCGGCGACGCGGAATTGCGCGTCCTCACGCAGTTTCTCGCGGCTGTGCTCGGGCGCCCCGTCGAAGAAATGCGCAGGGCCCTTGGCGAAATTGGCAGCATCGACCCAGCGCGCGCCGACCAGCGACCAATAGACGTGGTGCTCAATCATGCGCTCGAACGCCCAGGCCTGGGCGCGTTCGTGCAGGGAAAGGCCGGCGTCGAAGTCGAAGCCGTAGCGGCGCTCGATATGGGCGCGGATGAAGGTGGAATCGGCCACCGCCTCGCCGCCGTCGTCGATGAAGGGCAGCTGCCCTTTGGGCGAAGCCGGGGGCATTGCGCGCTCCTTCCGGTAGGGCAGTCCCGCCATCTTGAGCTGCACCTCGGTCTTGGTGACGAAGGGGCTGATTTCCGGCAGGCCGAAGCCGGTGCCAAAGCCGTAAAGCGTGATCATTGGAGCTCTCCTGAACCTGCCGAAAGAGTTGACGGAACCTAGTGACGGGCTGCTGCCACCATGGTGGCAGCAGCCGTGATATCTTCTGCGAAACGGGCCCCCCGCCAGGCGCGGCTCATGACATGGCGGACCAGCGCGTCCGCAGCCTGGATCAGCGCACGTACCAGCAGGGTCGCAAGCGCAACGCGGAGATCGACGACGGTGAGATCGAAAAGCGCAAGACGGCCAGGGACTCTGGCATGCAACGAGGTCTGCGCCCGCCACAACGGACCGACCAGGCCGAGATGGATTGGAATGATCATGGACAAACCCTCTTCAGTCGATGTGTTGTCCCGGTATAGAACTCCCCTGCTGCCAACATCCTGTCAGCAGCCACGCGCCGTTTTCTGATCTGCCCCCGATGAGAGAATTGTCATGAGACGCGCCGACCGGCTGTTTCAGATCATCCAGGTGCTGAGACGCACCCGTAAGCCGCTGACGGCGGACGCAATTGCGGCCGAGCTCGAGACGTCGAAGCGAACGATCTATCGCGACATCGCGACGCTGATGGGCCAGCGCGTGCCGATCCGCGGTGAAGCCGGCATGGGCTACATCCTGGAGAAAGGTTTCGACCTGCCCCCCTTGATGCTGACACCCGACGAGATCGAGGCGGCGGTGCTCGGCGCGCAATGGGTCGCGGGCCACGCCGATTCCACGCTGGCGCGCGCGGCCGAAGATTTGATGGCCAAGATCGCCGACACCGTGCCCGAGCGCCTGCGCCCCTTCGTGCTGGAGCCTGCGAGCCGCGCGCGCCCGAGCTGGAACAGGGAGCCTGACCGCCTGGACATGGCGCGCACGCGCACCCAGATTCACGAAGGCAAGAAGATCATGCTGCGCTATCGCGACGAGCAGGGCCGGCCCAGCGAGCGCATGATCTGGCCGATCTCGGTCGGCTATCTCGAAGCCGTGCGCCTGCTCGCGGCCTGGTGCGAGCTGCGCAGCGATTTCCGCAGCTTCCGCACCGACCGCGTGGTGGATGCGACCTATCTCGACGAAAGATATCCGGAGCGGCGCGACGTGCTGCGCGCGAAATGGCGGCAGAGCCTGGTCTGGGGCCCGCCCAAGGACACCTGACAAGGGACACGTGACGAGGATGGAAGAAATCGATCTGTCGAGCTGTTGCCAGAGCTGCGGCGCCTGCTGCGGCTATTCGCAGAACTGGCCGCGCTTCTCGATCGAGAGCGACGAGGAGCTTGCAGCGATTCCGGAGACGCTCATCAACGAGCGACAATCCGGCATGCGCTGCGAAGGCGATCGCTGTTCAGCGTTGCAGGGCGAGATCGGCAAGGCAACCGCGTGCGGCATCTACGCGATGCGGCCGGAGGTGTGTCGCACCTGCATGCCGGGCGACGCCGAATGCGCGATGGCGCGGCGGAAGTACGGACTGCCTGTGATCGTGACCGCTTAAGCGGGGACGGCTTCGCTGATCTCGTCGTCGATCTCGTCGTCCAGCGGTGCGAGCACCGAGAGCGGCTTGGTCGACAGGGTGATCGGCTTGCGGCCGCCCGACAGCGACGGCGGCGATTTGGACGAGCCCTCGCGCGACAGCGCATAGAGCGTCGAGCCGACACGGCCGCCGTTCTCGATCAGGTCGCGCTCGCTGCAGCTGGCTGCGATCGCGACGGCCAGCGAATGAAGATGGCTGCGGCGATAGCAAAACAGCGCCAGCCTGGCGCGCGCGTCAGGGGAAACACTCTCAACCAGCCTCGGCAGGCCACTCTCGCTGGCGCGGTACATCTCGCCAAGGAGCTCGTCGCGAACCGGGCAGAAATCGCTTTCATAAGCGTCGCGGCTTGAAAACATTGCAGTTCTCCCTCGTGTCCGGAAGATGCAGCGCAATTCTCTAATGAAAGGTTAACCACCCTGGGCGGTAGTCACCCGGGGTGCTTGCCGCTATGCCGCGAATCAGAGCGGCCCCCTACCGGGCTGAATACGGGGGCGGCGGTGCCGTTGCGGCCATCCTTCGAGACGCCCGCCTCTGGCGGGCTCCTCGGGATGAGGTTTGTTTCCACCGAAAAATTCCAACGCCTGATGGCGAGGCGGCGCGAAGCGCCGTCTCGGACCACGAGGCCCAGCAGCCGACCGCAGGCAGCCTCAGTTCGCCGCCATGAAGATGGAGAGGCCGAAGCCGGTCAAATGGTGCAGCGCCTGATCGACGCCGATCAGGGTCCAGAACCAGGGGTGCTCCTGGTTGACGCCGAAATTGGCCGAGACCAGTCCCTTGGCGCGGTCGATCGTGATGTGAATGACGAAATCGATGAGCGCCACGAACCAGAATTTCGGCGCGACGATCACGATCAGCGGCAGCGCAACTGCAAGGTGAATCAGGCAGTGCACCAGGAGCGGCAAAGCCCAGCCGTGCTTCTGGTCCTTGCCGTGCGCCATCCATGCGGTCTGCAGCACGAAATCGGCGATGATGTGCTTGAAGGTGAGCAGCAACATCCAGCCAATGAGCGCTTCAACCGGAACCGCCGATGACAGAGGTGGAAACGACAAAGCTGACGCCCTCGTTGAATCGAAAAGAAAGAATGGAGCGTTCAGCGCAACTTCTTCTTGGACCCGTCAGATCATCGGGACCGCTGATTTATGACATCTCCCGCGACGGAATGCAGCCGGGGGGAACTGGAAAATCGCCAACTGTGGCTAAACGGTGATAGCATGACCAAACGACGCGGATCGGTCGGGTAAGGTTACCTTCGGCGCGGAATTTGCATTCTCTCGCTGGAGCGCTATCATCCTCAGGTAGAGGATTATCGTTCTTTTTTCAGACGCTTACGAATTTTTCGAGCGTGCCGCCGGCGATGCCCGCGCCGCCCGCCGTCCCAGGAATAAGGCCAGAGTGCTGCCATGAGTGCTGAAGGTCCGACCTCGTCGACCGAGCTCCCGCCGCCCCGGCGTCCCAAGGTGATCAAGACCAATCAGCAGCAGGTCGTGCTGTATGTCGTGCTGACCCTGCTGCTGTCGCTTGCCACCGTCTGGGCCGGACGCGCCTGGTTGCACAATTCGGAGACGCTGACCTTTGCCGTCGGCGCTCCCAACAGCGACGAAGCACTGTTCGCGACCAAGCTCGCCACACTGCTGAAGAACAACGCCTCCCGTTTCCGGATCAAGATCGTCAACAACGCCGACAGCGCCAAGGCACTCGCGCAGTTCGATCGCAGGCAGGCCGACCTTGCCGTGCTGCGCACCGACGCTAAGGTGCCGCTGCGGGCGCGCACGCTCGCGATCCTCGAGCACGATCTCGTGCTGCTGCTCGGCCCCGGCAGCAAGAAGATCAAGTCGCTCGCCGAGCTCAAGAAGAAGAAGGTCGCCATTCTCGCCGAGAATGATTCGTCCCTCGCCTTCGTTCGCAGCATCCTCGACATTCCTGCCGACAGCCCCGACGCCGCGAAGATCCAGATGGCGCCGCAGGGTGCGACACTGGACAAGCTGTTCGCGCCGGCCAACGGCTTTAGCGCGGTGATTGCCGTCGTTCACGCCTCCAAGGCCGTGCGCGACAAGGCCTATGAGCAGGTCGCCAAGCATGGCGGCTTCACGCTCAATGCCATCGACGAAGCCAAGGCCCTGGCACGCAAATTCCCCGGCATATCAGACGAGACGCTGACGGCAGGCACGCTGTCCGCCTCGCCCGAGATTCCCGACGACGATCTCGACACGATCGGCCTCGAATGGCTGCTGGTCGCGCAGTCCAAGATGTCGGCGACCACCGCCGGCGACATCGCGCGCATCGTCTACGAGAACAAGTCCGCGCTCGGACTCGACAACGGCTTTGCAACCCATATCGAACCGGCTTCCGTCGAGAAAGATGCGTACGTGATGGCGCATCAGGGCGCCGCCGACTACATCAACGACGACACCAAGTCGTTCATGGATAAGTACAGCGACATGATGTATCTGGGCGCCGCCGCGCTCAGCGTCATCGGCTCGATCTTCGCGGCGATCTACGCCAAGATCACCCGCATCGCGCCAGAAAAGGCGAGCGAACTCTCCACCGCGATCCTCGATATCGGCGAGCGCATCGAGCACGCCCATTCGCTGGATCAGCTCGAATGCCTGCAGGACGAGCTCGAGGGCATCTTGCGCGGCGCGGTGATCGGCTTGCGCGACGGCACGATCAGTACCGACGGCCTCGATACCTTCAAGCTCGGCTATGAATTCGTCCGCGACGAGATCGGCATGCGCCGCGACTACCTGAAGCGCCACGCCAGCGAGCTCGAGAAGATCGGCGCCCCAGCAGCGCTGCCACCGCCCGAAGACAGCAATGTCGTCGTGGTGAAGACGGCTCAGAGTGCCTGACCTATCGAGGCCGTGCCTCGAGATCAGGCTCGCTCGCTTTTTGGGCGAATCGCGAGCCAAGACCCCGGAACCGTTTCCCTCGCAGAACCGTTGGCGTTCTCAGCACAACCGGAGAACGCTCCATGCGTCTGCTCCTTCTCATCATCTTGCTGGGAATGCTGGTTGCGGTTGGTTACTTCGGCTATTCGGCCATGGCGGTCGAAGGCGACCCGATCCCGACGGAAGGTTATGTGGCACTGGCGCTCGGAGCGGGGTTCTCCGTTGTCGTCGGCGTCGGCCTGATGATGCTGCTGTTCCTGAGCAGCCGCCGCGGCTATGACGAACCTCCACATTTCAAATAGCAACCAGACCCCGCCCCCCTGGCCATTGGACGAAGCAGCCGCGCCCTGATCCGGGCGGATGGTTCGGCTACCCGCCCCGTCGTTGACGGCCCCGGTTCGGGCGGGCACTTTGGCGCCCAAGTCCCCGGCCTGGGACCGCCAGCACCAAGATCGAGCCGCCATTCCGCATGTTCAAGCCGATGTTTCCCCCTCTGGCCCAGTTCGTGGCCGCGACCGCCGGCCGCAACATGACCAAGGCGGCCTATGTGGCCGTGACCGTCGGCGTGGTCAGCATGGTGCTGCTGACGCTCGATCCCGCCTATGAAGCAGCCCACCGCTGGGTCGATTTCCTGCTCTGGGCCTGTCTCGTCTATTTCGTGTTCGAATGGCTGGTCCGGCTGCGCCACATGGCGCGGCAGGGGCGGCTCGCCCTCTACATGTCCTCCTCGGCCGGGCTGGTCGACGCATTGGGGGCACTGGCGGTGCCGGTCGCCCTGATCCTCGGCGCCGAACCCAAGACCGCCTGGCTCCTGAGCGTGCTCTGGGTCTTGAAGGTGGTGCCGGGCATTCCCGGGCTGCGTCAGCTCCGCCGCGTGCTGGTGCTGGAATCCGGACCGCTGCTCAGTGTGCTCGTGATTTTCCTGATGGTGGTCTTCCTGGCCTCCGTCGCCGAATATTTCCTGGAGCGGGACGTGCAACCGCAGACGTTTGGCAGCGTCCCTGCCGCGCTGTGGTGGGCGGTCGTCACCCTGACCACGACAGGCTATGGCGACGTCGTACCGGTCACGCCGCTCGGCCGCATGGTCGCGGCGCTGGTGATGATCTCCGGCCTCGGCGTGTTCGGCCTCTGGACCGGTATTCTGGCGACCGGGTTCGCGGCGGAAACGCGGCGTGACAACTTCCTCAAGACCTGGGAATCCGTCAGCAAGGTGCCGTTCTTCGCGGCGCTGGGGCCGGCGGCGATCGCCGACGTCACCCACATGCTGCGCACCATGGAGCTGCCGGCGCGCACCATGATCATCCGCAAGGGCGCGCAGGGCGACTGCATGTATTTCATCGCGGCCGGCGCGGTCGAGGTCGACCTCCCCGGCAAGAAAGTCCAACTCGGCGAGGGCGCCTTCTTCGGTGAGATGGCGCTGCTCGGCAACAACATGCGCGGCGCCAATGTCTCGACCACGAAAGTGTCGCGGCTGCTGGTGCTCGACCTCGTCGACTTCCGCGTGCTGATGGCGCGGCACCCGGACCTCGCCGAGACCATCGACGCCGAGGCGAAGCGCCGGGCGCTCGAAAACAAGTAATGGAGACAAGAATGTCGGACACAGCCGACGCGGCCAGCAGCCCCGTGCTCGAAATCAATGGTTCGCGCGCCACCATCCGCTTGAACCGGCCCCAGCATCTCAACCGGCTGCAGGCGGAGGATCTCGGCGAACTGGTCAGGCTGTTCGACCGGGTCGAGGCCGATCCAGCCATCCGCGTGCTGGTGTTGACCGGCACCGGACGCGCGTTCTCCGCGGGATACGATCTCAATTCGGTCGCCGAACGAGCCGTGAGCGCCAACGAGCAACAGAGCGCGGGCTCGGCCTTCGAGGTCGTCGTCAATCGGCTGGAAGACCTCGGCGTGCCAACGATCTGCCGTCTCAATGGCGGCGTCTATGGCGGCTCGACCGACCTTGCGCTGGCCTGCGATTTCCGCATCGGCGTCGATACCGCCGAGATGTTCATGCCTGCGGCGCGGCTCGGGCTGCACTATTACAGGAGCGGCATCAAACGCTATGTGACGCGGCTCGGCGCCGACAACGCCAAGAAGCTGTTCTTGACGGCGCAGAAGATCACCGCGCCGGAGATGCTGCGCATCGGCTATCTCACCGCCATGGTGCCGGTCGAGACACTCGACGAGGAGGTCGACAGGCTCGCCAGCATCCTCGCCGGCAATGCCCCGAACGCGATGCGCGGCATGAAACGCGCAATCAACGAATTCGCCCGCGGCGAGCTGGATGAGCAAGCCGCCGACCAGCGCCACCGCGACAGCATGCGCGGCGACGAGATCAAGGAAGGCATCAAAGCCTTTGCGGAAAAGCGGCCGCCGCGGTTTTGAGGATCATCCCCGCTTCGACCGCATCGCGCGTGTCTGCGTGAGCTCTGAATCGCGCGACAGCGCCTGATAGCGTTTGCTGTCGACAGCGTAGATCGCAATTCGGCCCTCACTGTCGGCGTGCACACCCCAGCCGTAGCGCTTGCCGAGACCCGAGGCGCGCATGCAGGCCTGGCCCCGCGAGAAGAACGTCGCGCGGGCAACGTTCTTCTCGGACCTGGTCGCCTTGGCTCCAAGCTCACGCCCAGGCGCTGAGGTTGCGAAAATCACATCGTCCGACGTGTACTTGTAAGGTGCATTCGCGATCATCTCATATTGCAGGCCGGCCACTGTCGGTCGCCCGGCCCGCGGCGGCGGCTCCTCACCGAAGCGCGCCGGACAGTCCTCGGCAACCCGAATGAACGTGTCGAAACAGTTGGTCGTATGGAGCGGCTTGGCCATATGAGGTCCGGCCTCTTTAGCTTCCCGCGGCCGCAGCATGCTGCGCAGCCATCTCGTCATCCGCCGCACTGATGCGCTGGTACGCCGGCCTTGACGTGATGCGCTCACTGTAGCGGACAAATACGTCCTTCTTCGGCACGATGCCAAACATCATCGTCCAGCTGAACGCGACACCCCAAAGAATATCTGCTGCCGTCATCCGCTCGCCAAGCAGATAAGGCCCTTTCGACAACTGTGTTTCGAGCGCGCCCAGCATGGTGTCGTAGTCAGCGTAGGGCGACTGCGTGATCGGCATAGGATCGCGCTTCATGAACTTGTCGATCAGGGCAGGCTCGAAGGAGGCGCCGTAATAGGCGGTCCAGCGCAGATACGGACCGCGCAGCGGATCGCCAAGCGCAGGCGTGAGGCCGGCCTGCGGAAAGAGATCGGCGAGATAGATCAAGATGGCGACCTGCTCGGTCACGAGCGCGCCGCCATGCCGGATCGCCGGCACCTTGCCGAGCGGATTGATGGCGAGATAGGGAGGCCTCCGTTGCTCGCCGGCCTTCATGTTGAGGACATGGAGATCATAGGGCGCGCCGAGCTCCTCCAGCAGCACCCGTGTGCCCATCGCCCGGCTTTGCGGCGAATAATACAGCGTGATGCGGTTCGGATCGGTCATGGTGCGTCTCCTCGGGCTGGCTTGCGATGGCACACCTTGTAGCGGACCATACCTGACATCCTGTGTCAGGTATGGTTTAAGGGATCATGCGCGCGAGCCGGATGCTGTCGATCCTCACCACCCTCCAGGCCAAGGGACAGGTCACTGCGCCCGAGCTTGCGGAGGCCTGCGAGGTCTCGGTGCGCACGATCTATCGCGACATCGACGCGCTCGCAGCGTCCGGCGTCCCCGTCTATGCCGACCGCGGCGCGGAAGGTGGCTACCGCCTGCTCGACGGCTATCGCGTACGCCTGAACGGCCTGTCGCAGAGCGAGGCAGGCGCGCTGTTTCTCGCGGGACTGCCAGGCCCGGCGGCCGCGCTTGGGCTCGATGCAGCGATGATCGCCGCACAGAACAAGCTGATGGCGGCGCTGCCCGCAAACTTGCGCGAAGACGCCGGGCGGATGCAGGAGCGTTTTCATCTGGACGCGCCGGGCTGGTTCGGCGAGGCAGAAGAGCCAAAGCATCTGCGCGCGATTGCCGGCGCGGCTCTGCGCGGGACATTGATAAAGATCCGCTATCAAAGCTGGCGCGCCGAGAAGCTGCGCCGTGTCGCCCCGCTCGGCCTCGTGCTGAAGGGTGGCAGCTGGTATCTCGCAGGCCAGGTCGACGGCAGCGTGCGCACCTACCGCATCGCGCGCGTGCTCGACTGCACCGCGCTCGACGACCGCTTCGATCGTCCCCCCGATTTCGATCTCGCCGCCTACTGGCAGGATGCCACACTGCGGCTCGAGGCCGAGATGCACCCGAACGTCGCGGTCGTGCGGCTCTCACCATTGGGCGTGAAACTGCTCGATGCGCTGAGCCAGCCCTACGTCAGGGCGCGCACGCAGATCGACGAAGCCACTGATGCCGATGGCTGGCGCATCGCGAAAGTGCCAACCGGGAAAACCTCGTGGCATGCCGCCGCCGAATTGCTGCGGCTCGGCTCCGAGGCCGAGGTGCTGGAGCCCGCCGATCTCCGCGAGAAGATGGCCGAGATGACGCAGGCGATGGCCGCGCGCTATCGCGCGGCGCGGAAAACCTGACAGCGGCGCACCTCGCCGCGACCGACGAAACAATCCTGAAACACGATTCTCCCTCCTCCATGTGAACGCAATCACGCTTCGGCCCGACCGAGAAGCAGGGACACAACAACGGCCTCGCGCCACACTGGAGAATGAAGATGTTTCGTAAGCTTGCTCTTGGTCTGATCGCCGCCGGTTCGCTCGGCGCTGCCGCTCTCGCGCCCACCGCGGCGTCGGCTCACGGCTTCCACCACTGGGGTCCCGGCTGGGGCTTCGGTTATGGCGGCCTCTACGTCAACACCGGCGTCAGCAACTGCTACCAGGAGCGCGTCGTCCCGACCCGCCACGGCATGCGCGTCCGCGTCGTGAATGTCTGCGCCTACGGGATCTACTGATATCGTGCCTTCACGACAAAGCTCCGGTCGCGCTGCGGCCGGAGTTTTGCGTTGAGATCAAGCGCTCTTCCGATGCCGGCGAAACCAGGCCCATGTCTCGCGCGTCGTTCTGATATAGCCACGACCACGATAGACGATCTCGCCATCGACGATGCCGTTCAGCCTTGGCAGGGCATGAAACGGAATCGAAGGATAGGCGTGATGCTCGACATGGTAGGGCATGTTCCAAGCAATCCATTTGACGACCGCACCGGTGTAGGTGGTGCGGGTGTTCTCGAACGCGCTGCGGGTCCGCTCGCAGCCGGTGTGCTCGGCGTAGAGATAGGGCCGCAAGAATAATTGCCCGATGATCAGCGGCACGATCCAGACCCACAGCAGCAGCGCCGACGAGAACCACAGCGATAATGCGAGCAGCAACGCGTAGGACGCGACATAGGCACGCGCCTCGGTCACGATGGTGGCGCGCTTGTTCTCGGGGATCCAGGGCACGACGACCTTGCCGGTGATGGCATGGCCGAGCATCAGCCGGAGGCGGCCGGCGACCTGGAGCAATCCGCTATAGGCGATCGCAAGCTGCGTGTCGGATGCCGGCTTCACGCCGACGATCAGTTCGGGGTCCTTGTCCGGATCCTGGGTATAGCGATGATGGTCCCAATGGAACAGGCAGTAATATTCGTAGGGAAGTCCGATGATGAACGCGGAGAGATAGCCGACCGCGAGATTCAGACCACGACTCCTGAACGCGGTCTTGTGGGCAGTTTCGTGCACGGCCATGAACAGGAAGGCGACGAGATAGCCCTGCGCCACCACCAGCGGCAGCGCCCAGAGCACGCCATAGCGCGAAGACACCATCCAGATCAGCGCCCCGACCAGTACGATCGTTCCGTAGTGACCGAGGCTCTGCGCCGCGCCCCTGAGATTCGAGCGCACCGACAATTCGCGCAGCATGGCCGGGCTTAGCGGCTTCAGGCGATGGCCGGGCTCTGAAACTGTCGCATCGCTCATGATCGAGGACCTGTCTTACTTGCTGAGAAGCGCTGCGACCTCGGCCTTGAGGAAGGCCTGATCGCGCGGATTGCTGACGGGATTGCCGGCGCGATGGCCGTGCAGCGACGGGATCGGATGCAGCACCGCCGATTTCGCGTTGACGAGCTTGCCGAGCTCGTCCTCGTTGTCGCGAACGTCGAAATAACGATCGGTCGCGCCCGGCATCAGCAGCATATGCGCCCTGACCGCCGCCAGCGCGCGATCGAGATCGCCGCCGAAGGCATCGCAGCGGCTGATGTCGCCGCGCTGCCAGATGCCGACCTGCGCCAGCAGATCGTTGGCGTCGCGGCGCGCAAATATCGTGTCCCAGGCGCGGACGAGATAGTCTTCCAGCGAGGTGAAGCCTGCCTCGCGCCACAGCTCGTCGCGATAAAATCCGTGCGACATCGCCCAACCCGCATAGACGCGGCCCATGGCGCGATAGCCGATCGTAGGCCTTTCGACGAAGCGGCCTTCGCGAAAGGCAGGATCGCCGGTCAGTGCGGCCTTCACACTTTCAAGAAACACCTGATTGTAAGGCGCACAGCGCGCGCTACCGCAGACGACCGCGGCACGCGCCACCATATCAGGGTGCAGCGCGGCCCAGTGATAGGCCTGCATGCCGCCCATTGACCAGCCATAGACCAGCGCGAGCTTCGTGATGCCGAAGCGCTCGGTCAGCAGCCGGTGCTGGACCGCGATGGCGTCGTGGTAGGAAATTTGCGGGAATGGCCCGTTGCCAGAGTTCGATGGTGAGGACGACAGGCCGTTGCCGAACAGATTCGGGATGATGATGAAATAGCGGGTGGGATCGAGCACGCCGTCGGGCTGGATCAGCCATTCCGTGTCGAAATGCTGCGCATTGAACGAGGTCGGATAGAGGATGACGTTGTCTTTGGCCGGATTGAGCGTGCCATAGGTCTTGTAGGCAAGCTTCATCGAAGGGAAGACCGCACCGGATTGAAGCGTGACATCGCCAGCCTCGAAGATCTCGTAGTCGCTCTGCCCGGTCATGCGTCCAAATCCCGCTCGCGCGGCCGCGGAATGCGCCCGCCACGACCACGATGCATCGATCGTGCCGGACCGGCAAACGCATCGTTGCGTCGCACCTAATAACTGTACCAATAGTACAGTTATTAGGCCAATGCAATGAAATTCCGGCCGTCAGGCGATCGCCGCGATGTATCGCTCCACCGATGCCGCGAAGGCGTCCTTCGCACCCGAGGCAATGTTGCGCCCCCACCAGGCGCCATAGATGCGGTCGAAGGCGAGCGGCTCGACGGCCGCAGCGATCCGCCGTACCGCGGCCGCGTTGAGCGGCATGTAGTTCGGATAGGAGTACATGAAGCTGAGGAAGCGGCGGTCCATCGTCACCTGCGCGATGTCGCCTGTAAGCAATGCGCCCCTGCCCTCGGCGCCGCGCGAATAGTGCAGCATGGTCGCACCCGCGAAATGACCGCCGGTGCGCAGCAACAGCACGTCATCCGAGATGCGATGGTGATCGCCGGTCCAGTGCACGATCGACAGATGTGGACGCGTCACCCAGTCGCGATCATCGGCATGAAGATAGACCGGCACGCCACCAAATGCCTCGCTCCAGTCGGCGAGCGCGCCATAGAAATGCGGATGCGAGATCGCGATCGCTGTCAGGCCGCCGAGCGATTTAACATGCGCGATCGCCTCCGAAGTCGCGAGCGGGATGCAGTCCCACATCACGCACCCCTTGCCATCCGGGATCAGTAACGCACGCTGGCCGATCGCGAAGCTCGGATCTGAGCCGATGCCGATCAGGCCGAGATCATCGCGCCAGACGAGGCGATGGTATTCCGCCAACGTCTCGCGCGTCAGGAAGGTTTGCCCCTTCCAGTTCACGAACTGCCGTTCGTCCTCGCAGATCTGGCAGGAGGCAGGCGGCTTTTCGTTGTCCGGGAATTGTGCGCCGCAGGTTTCGCAGGTCCAGAGAGGCATGGTGGGAGCTCCATTGCGGGATGCAGCACCCTATTGCCTCAAGCCGATCATTGCGAGCGCAGCGACGCAATCCAGAGATGCGCCCGCGGAAAGACTCGGGATTGCTCGCTACGCTCTCATCGACGATGTCGAGGCCCGATCGTTTCAAACCGACCCCGGACTCGCAGAGAGTCAGACCCTCACGTCCCAAAGCTCTTCTGAACCGCCTTGTCGAGGGTGTCAGCCCCGACGAAACGCTGGCGCAGCTCGCGCTTGAGCAGCTTGCCGCTCGGGTTCTTCGGCAGGGCATCCACGAAGATCACGCGCTTCGGCACCTTGAAATGCGCCATCTGGCCGGCGCAGTGCTGGATGACGGCGTCTTCATCCAGCTTCTCGCCGGTCTTGACGACGACAATGGCCGTGACCGCTTCGATCCAGCGCGGATCGGGCAGGCCGACCACGGCGACTTCGGAGACCGCGGGGATGCGATAGACCATCTCCTCGACCTCGCGGCTGGCGACGTTCTCGCCGCCGGTCTTGATCATGTCCTTGACGCGGTCGACCACGGTGATGTGGCCTTCGTCATCGACCGTGGCAAGATCGCCGGAGTGAAACCAGCCGCCGGTAAACGCCGCCGCTGTCTTCACGGGATCATTGTAATAGCCGGAGAGAAGATGCGGCGAGCGGTGCACGATCTCGCCGACCTCGCCGACCTCGACGTCCTCCATCGACGTATTCACCACACGTGTCTCGACATTGAGCACCGGCTTGCCGGCCGAGCCGGCCTTGCGCAGCTGATCCTCCGGACGCAACACTGTCGCGAGCGGTGCGATCTCCGTCTGGCCGTAGAAGTTCCAGAATTTCACGGCTGGCAGCCGGCGCTGGAGCTCGAGCAGCACCTCCACCGGCATGATTGAGGCACCGTAATAACCCTTCTGAAGCGTCGAGAGATCGGTCTTGTCGAAATTCGGCGAACGCAGCATCGCGATCCAGATCGTCGGCGGCGCGAAGAACGAGGTGATCTTGTGCGCCTGGATCAGCGCCAGGATGTTGTCGGCGGTCGGCTTGCCCGTGATCACGCCGGAGGCGCCGAGATAGACCTGCGGCCCGAGAAAGACGTCGAGCTGTGCGCAATGATAGAGCGGCAGCGCGTGCAGGAACTTGTCATCCACGCTCATGCCGCCATCGATGATACAGCTGACATACTGCCACATCACGGCTTCGTGGGTCAGCATCGCGCCCTTTGGCAGCGACTCCGTGCCGCTGGTGTAGACGATCTGCGCGAGATCGCGGCTGTCGACGGACGCCTCGAGGAACGAGCCGTCGGGATCAAGCAGATCGTCGAAGGTGGTGAGGCCCGCGGGCGCCGTGGCGGGATCCTCGCCCGGCAGCCAGATCATCTTTTCAACAGCGCAATCCTTCGCGCTCGCGGCGCGCGCCGGCTCAACGAAATCCGGACCGGTCGCGAGCAACTTTGCGCCGGAGCTCTTGAGGATGAAATTGATCTCGTCCGGATTGAGCATGAAGTTGATCGGCACCAGCACCACGCCGATCCGCGCAACCGCGAAGCGTAGCGCGGCGAAAGCATGGGAATTGCGCGAGAGAACGGCAAGACGATCGCCCTTCTTCACGCCGAGACCGAGCAGGCCGCGGCCGAGCCGGTTGCAGATCGTATCCATCTCGGCAAAGGTCCAGCTCACGCTGCCGCAGCTCACGGCCAGCTTGGCCGGCTCGCGACCCGCGGAACGGCGCAGGAGATCGCCGATGGAATGCTCGCGCGCCTTCGAGATGGTGGCTGCGATGTCGCCGATCATGTGTCCCTCCATGTGATGGCTTTGTTTGTTCGATTTCTTGCTTGAAATCTTGCGTCTTGTGCTTCTTGCGGATGATCTTGCCGGAAACCGCTTCACACTTTTCCGGATCATGCGACGCTATCTGCGCCGGACCGCCTGCGCGTGCTCCATGTACATGTGCTCGACCGACCGATCGAGCGAGGCGATCTTCTCGAACCCGCGGCGCCAGTCCTGCAGGTGCCGGCGCGTCCAGAGTACGCCGGCTTCGCGGTCGCGTCGACGGATCGCATCGATGAGATGGCGGTGCGCGGCGACGAGGCGCGGGCCGCCTTCGGCGACACCTGTCACGATCATCTCGGTGGTCGGATAGAACAATTGCGCCGCCGGCTCGCGCGCGAGCTGGAGCACACGGTTCTGCGAGGCCTTTGCGACCAGCACATGGAATTCTGCGTCGCATTCCGCAAGCGCCGCGGGATCGCCGACCACCGCCTCGCTGCGCGCAAGGTTCTCGCCGAGTTCGGCCAGATTCTCCTCCGTCGCCCGCTCCACCGCACCTTCGATGCTGGCGACCTCCAGCGTCATCGAGGCCTCGAAGAGCTCGCGAAACGTGACCTCATGCAGCACCAGCGCGCGGCTGAGGCGGCTCGCGAGCTTGCTGTAGCGCGGCAGGCAGGCATGCAGGCGGCGTGAGGAATCACGGCGGATCAGGCCGCCCTCTTCCAGCACGCGGATGCCTTCGCGAATGGTCGAGCGGTTGACGCCGAACTGCCGCACGAGGTCGTGCTCGGTGCCGATGGGATCGCCTGGCTTGATACGGCCATTGACGATCTCGCGTTCGATCGCGTCGGCGACCTTCTGATAGGCCGGCGCGACATCGATCGGGCGGAAGAGCGGCGAGATTGGCAAAACAGCTCCTAATGGCGATTGTCCGACAAAGTATAGGAGCGACCGAAAAGCGCGTCAAACCCGGTCATCAATGCCGTATCTGCAGCAAATTGACTCCTGCGAAACCCCGCTCTAGCTTTGTCGGACAAAGGGACGGTACAGTCCCACAAGAGGAAACGTGTCCATGAGACCTATCGCAGCACTCATGTCTGCGGCCGGCTTGCTGTCGGCTGCCCTGATCGCTCCCGCTTCCGCCCAGCAGACCCCGCTCAAGATCGGCGTGCTCTCCGACTTCTCCTCGGTCTATTCCGACATCGGCGGCCAGGGGAATGTCGAGGCCACCAAGATGGCCATTGAGGACTTTGGCGGACAGATGTTCGGCAAGCCGATCGACATGGTCGCGGCCGACGTGCTCAACAAGCCGGACGTCGCCTCCACCATCGCGCGCAAATGGTGGGAGACCGAAGGCGTCGACATGATCATCGACTTGCCGACCTCGGCCACTGCGCTTGCGGTGATGGAGCTGTCGAAGCAGTACGAGAAGATCATGATCGTCACCGATGCGGCGAGCTCCGACATCACCGGCAAGTCCTGCTCGCCCTACACCGCGCACTGGACCTACGACACCTATTCCAATGCCCACACCGTCGGCAGCGCCATCGTCAAGAATGGCGGCGACAGCTGGTTCTTCCTCACCGCCGATTACGTGTTCGGCCATTCCATCGAGCGCGACACCGGCGATGTCGTGCGGGCGGCCGGCGGCAAAGTGCTCGGCAGCGTCAAGCACCCGCTCAACACCGCTGATTTCTCGTCCTTCCTGCTCCAGGCCCAGGCTTCCAAGGCAAAAATCATCGGGCTCGCGAACGGTGGCGGCGACACCATCAACGCGATCAAGCAGGCCGGCGAGTTCGGCATTGTCGCCGGCGGGCAGAACCTGGCGGCGATCGTGATGTTCATCTCCGACGTGCACAGCCTGGGGCTGAAGCTCGCGCAGGGGCTGATCATCACCGAGGCCTATTACTGGGATCTCAACGACAAGACCCGCGCCTTCGGCAAGCGCTTCATGGAGCGCGTCAAGCGCATGCCGACGATGAACCAGGCTGCGACCTACAGCGCGACGCTGCATTACCTCAAAGCCGTGCAGGCCGCCGCCACCAAGGACACCAAGACCGTGATGGCGAAGATGCGCGAGTTGCCGGTGAAGGACGCCTTCACCGACAACGGCATCCTTCGCGAAGACGGCCGCATGGTGCACAG
Source organism: Bradyrhizobium sp. CIAT3101 (assembly GCF_029714945.1). Lineage (NCBI taxonomy): Bacteria > Pseudomonadati > Pseudomonadota > Alphaproteobacteria > Hyphomicrobiales > Nitrobacteraceae > Bradyrhizobium > Bradyrhizobium sp. CIAT3101. The sequence continues at coordinate 961,242 of NZ_CP121634.1, read as the reverse complement.
CATGTTCCTGTTCCAGGTGAAGAAGCCCGAGGAATCCAAAGCCCCCTGGGACTATTACAAGCTGCTCGCCGAGGTGCCGGCCGACCAGGCCTTCCGTCCACTCAAGGACGGCGGCTGTCCGCTGGTGAAGTAACGCTCACGACGACGGACCTGCACCGCCTTGCGCGGCGCAGGTCCTCTAGCGGCGACGCAAGTCCGACGGGCTGTGTCCGAACTTCCTGCGAAACACCGTGCTGAAATATGACGAGGAGCTGAATCCCAGCTGATAGGCAACCTCGGTAATCGACAGGGACCGCAACTCCGACCGTGTCAAGACGTCGTAGCAACGCTGCAACCGCCGATCCAGGATCCATTCGGACACCGAGACATCCGTGAGCCGGAAGAGATAGTGCAGATGCCTGAGCGAGACGCCATTGCTCTTCGCGATCCTCTCCAGCGACAGATCCGCGTCGGTGAGGTGCGCTTCGATCCAGGCCTTGACCGAGCGCAGCCGGGCCTGCTGCGCGGCCGCGTCCTCGGAGAATTCCTCCCGGTCGCCCATGTCGAGCGCAAGTGCCAGCACGTCCATCAGTTCGCCGCCAAGCCGCGCCCTTGCGATCTCGTCCAGCTGCCCGCCTTCCTGAGCAAGTGTCGTGCAGAACTCGGCAGCGATCCGACCCAGACCGCGACTCGTCGTCATCGTGGTGATGACAGGCAGGCGTCCATCGCTGAAGCGCTCCGCGAACTCCGTGCGGGGTATCTCGAGGTAGAGCGATCGTACCTTGCCGATGCATTCGAGGTCATAGGCCTCGGAAGCCGAGAAGACCGTGCTCATTCCAGCGTTCGAACGCATGGTCTGGCCGGCCTGAAGGACGTTGATCCTGCCTTGTTGAACGAATTCAAGGTAGTAGCAATCCTTGTCGAGCTTTGCGATGTGCCGCTCGCGCCGGGAGATGCGCTGCTCCGACAGCAACACGTCGGTCATCGTGATCGCGCCGAATTTCGCCTCGCGTATGAAGCCCTGATAATCGGATCGCGCCTCCGCATTGACGTCGACATGAACGTAGACGTCGCAAATGGCACCTTGCCACGCGGCGAAACGTTTGGACGGCTCGAGGTCGTCCGTCGAGAATATCAGGTCCATCGTGCGCCCATCCGTTGCAAGGCCATGATGAACGTCGTTTGTGCGTCGCACAAGCCGGCCCGACTGCGAAATTCTAGATGGCCGCCGCCTACGCGCAAGACCGGTTTGCGCGGACAAGCAAAAGCTTTGCGCTCCGGAGCAAGCCGAGTCCGGGCATGTGGCCTATGAAGAACAAAAATCGCCCAACGGGATAGGCAGGAAACGTTCGCTTGCATCAGGACAGATCAGCTGCCGCACATTCCTCCGTGCCGCTTGATTGGCGGTGTCCGTGAGCGCGCCCTCGCTGATCACGACGCGGTTCACGCAGCCGATTCAAACCATCGCCGACATCGAGGCGCTGGAAGGTCGGCCTTACGATTCCCTCATCCCCTCCCGCAATCTGCATGATCTCTTCGAAGCCACGGCGCGCCTGCATCCCGACCGGCCCGCGCTGACGGTGCTGACCAAAGGCTCGCGCGAGCCCGGCGATGTCACGCTGACGCATCGGCAATTGCTCGCGGAGATCACGCGCGCGGCCAATCTCTTTCGATTGCACGGTATCAATGAAAGCGGCGGCACCGTCGCATTCCTCTGCCCAATCCTGCCACAGCTCTTCCCGGCACTGCTCGGCGCCCAGATCGCGGGCGTCGCCAGTTCGATCAACTATCTCCTGACCGAAGATGCGATTGCCGATCTGCTCGAAGCACAGGACGCAACTGTCCTGGTGGTCGCGTCCGAGGCCGCCGATCGCACGATCTGGACCAAGGCGGTCAATGTCGCGAGCCGCGTCCCATCGCTCAAGACGATCTTCGTGGTCGGTGCGAACGGCCGCCTCTCCGGCGGCGCCACGAGCTTCGATGAGGCGGTCGCGACCATGCGCGACAGCCTGGACTTCGTGCCATCGCAGGATCGCGACACCGTCTGCGCGCTGTTCCACACCGGCGGCACCACCGGGCGACCGAAACTTGTCCGCCTGACGCATGGAAACCAGATTCATGCCGCCTGGAGCTTTGCGCAGGTCCACGGCCTGGATGAGCTCGATGCCGCCATCAACGGCTTCCCGCTGTTTCATGTCGGCGGCACCATGACGCTCGGCCTGTCCATCCTGGCGGCCGGTGGCCACGTGATCATTCCCTCGCCCTACAGCCTCAGAAGTCCGGATGCGATCCGCGACTATTGGCACACCGTCGAGCGGTTTCGTGCGACCATCGTGAGCGGCGTGCCGACCTCGATTGCCGCGCTGGCCGAGGTGCCGATCGGGTCTTCCGATGTCAGTTCGGTTCGCATGGCCCTCACCGGCGGGGCGGTGGCGCCGAAAGCCGTCAGCGAGAGGTTTCAGGCGCGGACCGGGATCACGCTGTTCGAGACCTACGGCATGACGGAGACCGCGGCGGCGATCGCGTTCAATCCCGGCCGCGGCACGCCCGTGCAGGGCAGCGTCGGCTTCAGGGCGCCGTTTGCGCAGACGAAAATCGTCGCGCTCGATGATACCGACCTCGATACGGAATGCCCGCCGCTCACCAGCGGCCTCGTGCTTGCGAGGGGACCGCAAGTGTTTCCCGGATATCTCGATCCCCAGCACAACAGGGGCGTGCTCACCGCCGACCACTGGATCGTCACCGGCGATGTCGGCTACCTCACCCCGGACCAGCGACTGGTGTTGACCGGACGCGAGAAGGACCTGATCGTCCGCAGTGGTCACAACATCGACCCCGCCGCGATCGAGGACGTCGCCAATGCCTTCCCCGGCGTTCAGATGAGCTCAGCCGTCGGCATGCCCGACGCCTATGCCGGAGAGGTTCCCATTCTCTTCGTGGTGCCGTCGCCCGGACAAACCATCGACCTGCCGCGGCTGAGCGAGCATCTCGAACGCAACGTGAATGAGCCTCCCGCCCGGCCGAAGCGCGTCGTGCTGCTCGAGACTCTCCCCGTCACCGCGGTCGGCAAGATCTTCAAGCCCACGCTTCGTGACCTCGCAGTCCGGGAAAAAGTCCGGACCGAGATTGACCGAATCTTCGGGCCCGACACAGCGGCAGACATTCTCGTCGACAAAGACGCCAGACTGAATACGCTGGTCCACATCTCGATCGGCTCCAACGACCAGGACCTGGTGAAGGCCCTCACGGAAAGCCTGACACCGCTTCCGCAGACCTATCGCATACGGACCCGATCGTCATAACGGACCCACAGAGGCCGACGTCGAAGAAAGGCAATAAGAGGATGAAGCGTTTCCGGTTCAATCAGCAGGAGATCGTTTTCGCCGTCTTCGCGCTGCTGTTCCTCGTGTTCTCGATCTTCCTCAACGGTTTTCTGACGGCAGAGAACATGCTGACGCTGCTCCAGAACGTGGCGGTGCTCGGCATTCTCGGCCTCGCCATGGCGATCGTCGTGATCGGCCGCGGCATCGACATTTCGCTGATCGCGGCGCTCGCCGTGCCCCCGGGCCTCGTGCTCCAGATGGTGCAGAACGGCCATTCGCTACCCTTCTCGCTGCTGACCGCGGTGCTGCTCACGATCGCCTTCGGCCTCGTCAATGGCTGGCTGATCGCCTATGCCGAGGTGCCCTCGCTGTTTGCGACGCTGGCGACGGGGCTATTGCTCGCCGGACTCGGACAAGCCGCGCTGTTCCAGCTCGACGTCGTGCAATGGAGCCCGGGCATGAACGGCTTCGAGCGGCTCGGACAGGGCACCGTTCTCGGCATTCCGACGTCGATCTGGATGTTCGCGATCGCCTGCATCGTGGTCGCGTTCCTGCTGCGTCAGACCCGCTGGGGCGCCTATATTTATGCGATCGGCGACAATCCTTACGCCGCGCGCGTGACCGGCATTCCCTCCCGCCCGATCATCGTCCTGCAATATGTGATCACCGCCCTGATCGGCTGCTTTGCCGGCCTCGTGCTGGCGGCCTCGGTCAATTCGATGCCGACCCGCATCTTCAACTCGACGCTGATCTACGACGTGATCCTGGTTGTCGTGCTGGGCGGCATCGGACTGTCAGGCGGCCGTGGCGGCGTGCTGAACGTCATCATCGGCACGCTGCTGATCGGCACCATGCTCAATGGCATGACCATCATGGACATCTCCTACGCCGGGCAGAATTTGATCAAGGGCGTGGTTCTGCTGCTCGCCGTCATCACGGACTCTTTCCTGAATCCGCGCAACGAAGAAACGGCACAGCAGGGCGATATCTGAACGACCGACAAGAACGACAATGACAAATACAACCAAGGAGGAAGCAATGAAGACCTTTGGCAACCCGACAAGGGTGACCCTCGCCGCACTGGCTCTCGCGGCACTGACCGGACCGGCACTCGCTCAGCAAGGCCTGGACGAACCATTCCAGAAGCCGTTCAAGGAAGCGCTCGCCGGCAAGACCGTGGCCTATGTGCCGGTCGCCATGAACTTCGACCTCACCGAGGGCTGGTACGCCGGCCTGAAGAAGGAGCTCGAGCCGTTCGGCGTCAAGTTCGTGATCCGCGATGCCAACTGGAACACCAATGCCGGCGCGCAGGCCGTCACCTCGTTGATCTCCGAGAAGCCGGCGGTGATGGTCGTGCATAATCCGGACGTGCAGACCTATGCCAAATTGCTCCAGCGCGCCGAGAGCGAAGGCATCTACGTCATCCAGATCAACATGGGCTCGGCCTACCGCAGCTCCGCCTTCGTCGGCGCCAACTGGGTCGAGATCGGCGAACGCCAGACCGAAGGCGTGGTCAAGGCCTGCGAGGGCAAGTCGAACAAGATCGCGATCATCCAGGGCGCGCTGTCGGCGGCCGCGAGCGCCTACACGCTGAAGGGCGTCGAGAACGTGCTCGCCAAGCATCCGGAGATCAAGGTCGTGTCGAGCCAGGCCGCTGACTGGGATGCCGCCAAGGCCAAGGCAATCACGCAGACGGTGCTGAAGCAGAATCCCGATCTCTGCGGCATCGTCGGCTTCTGGGACGGCATGGATATCGGCACCGCAGCGGCCGTGAAGGAAGCAGGTCTCACCGGCAAGGTGTTTCTCGCGACATCGGGCGGCGGCGAGCGCAAGGGCGCCTGCGAGTTGGTGAAGTCCGGCGCGTTCGACCTCAACATGAGCTACGACGTGCCGACCCAGGCTGCGCAGATGGCCGGCACTATCAAGTGGCTGCTGTCGTCGGGCGCCAAGCCTGGCTCGATCAAGGGCTCGGAATACACCACGCTGATTCCGATCACCAAGGAGAACGCCGACAGCCAGACGGCCTGCTGGAATCTCAGCGACCTCAAGAAATAGTTCGACGCTGATGCACGCGATCCCCGGGCGCATCAACGCCCGGGGCCCCTCCGCCCGATAATTTCCATGCCCTGCTGGAATGCCGATGCGCGACACAATCACAAGCCTGCGTTACCGCTACTGGCCTGACCATCTCCTCGGTGAAATCCTGTCCAAGCGATGGACCGAGACTGCCATCCCGGTCATCCTGCTCCTGATCGTGGGCTTCGCGTTCAGCCGATCCATCGACAACTTCCTGTCACCGGCGAGCCTCGCCGACACCGCGCGCCAGGCCGGGGAGATCGGATTCATCGCACTTGGGCTCGCGCTCGTCGTCATCGTCGGCGGCATCGATCTGTCCGTCGGTTCGATCTTCGCGCTGACGGATTTCTGCGCGCTCTATCTGCTCGACGTTGCCGGCTGGCCGGTTCCGGCCGTGGTGATCGCCACGCTGCTCTGCGGCGCGATGCTCGGCGCCGTCAACGGCATCCTGGTCGGATATCTGCGGCTACGCGCTTTCATCACCACGCTGATCACGCTGATCATCTATCGTTCGGCCTACGATCTCCTGATCCAGCGATACTCCAACGCCATTGCATCAGCCTTCCCCGACATCCCGTCCTGGGATTTCATCGGCGCAGGCAGCGTCTTCGGCATTCCGACCGTGGCGCTGGCCTACATCGCGATCGCCATCTTCGGCCACGTCTTCATGACCCGGCTGCGGCCGGGCTGGCACATCACCGCGATCGGCGGCTCGCGTCGTTCGGCCTACAATTCGGGCATTCCCGTTCGCCGCACCATCGCGCTCTGTTATGTCGCGAGCGGCGCGCTGACCAGCGTCGGCGCGCTGTTCTTCGCCTCCCGGCTCGGCACTGTCGGCGGCGACATCGGCGTCGGCCTGGAAGTGATCGTGCTGACCGCGACCGTGCTCGGCGGCATCACGCTCGGCGGCGGCAAGGGCTCGGTCGCGAAATCCGCAGTTGGTGTGCTGATCGTGCTCCTGATCACCAACGGCCTCACAACCATGAACGCGCGCGGCGGCGTCAACCGCATGGCGCTCGCCGGCATCCTGCTCGTCGCAGCCATGGTCGACATCCGCTGGCAGAAGAACCGAACCCGCATCATCAGCAAGGTCTATGTCGCGCCGACCTACCACGAACTGCCCCCGCCGCCACCAACCGAAATCGGACAAGGCGGCCCGTTCGAGCAGAACGACAAGCTGCGTATCGTCGAGGCGATCGGCCTTGGCCGCATCGAGGCGCCGGAAGACGTCATCCTCGATCGCCACGACAACCTCTATGCCGGCTCACGCCATGGCGACATCATGCGCTTCCTCGCGCCCGACTACGAGAAAATGGAGGTATTCGCCCATATCGGCGGCCAGCCGCTCGGCATGGCCTTCGACCGCGAAGACAATCTCTATGTCTGCATCGGCGGCATGGGGCTCTATCGTATCAAGCCTGACGGCACGGTGGAAAAGGCAACGGACGAGACCAACCGCAGCATGCGCTCGGTCAACGACGACAGCCGACTGCGGCTCGCCGACGACCTCGACATCACCGACGACGGCCTGATCTTCTTCTCGGAAGCGACAGTGCGTTACGAGATGGACGAGTGGCCGATCGACGGACTGGAGGCCCGCGGCAACGGCCGCATCATCTCCTACGACACCAAGACCGGTACGACACGCACCGAGCTGCGCGGCCTGAAATTCCCGAACGGCATCTGCGTCGCCAGCGATGGCCAGTCGATCCTGTTCGCCGAGACCTTTGGCTGCTCGATCAAGCGCTACTGGTTTGCAGGCCCCAAAAAGGGCGCGGTCGAGGTGGTCATGGACAATCTGCCGGGCTACCCCGACAACATCAACCTCGCCTCCGACGGCAATTACTGGCTGGCACTGGTCGGCATGCGCAGCCCTTCGCTCGATCTCGCCTGGAAGATGCCGGGCTTCCGCCGCCGCATGGCCAAGCGCGTGCCGGTCGACGAATGGCTGTTCCCCAACATCAACACCGGCTGCGTAGTCAAGTTCAACGAGCAGGGCAAGATCGTCGAATCGTTCTGGGATCTGCATGGCGAGAACCATCCGATGATCACCTCGATGCGCGAGCATCGCGGCTATCTCTATCTGGGCGGCATCCTCAACAACCGGATCGGCCGCTACAAGCTCGACAACGCCGATCCGAACTTCGTCCAGTATGACAAGCGATGGGGGAAGCTCTCGTGATCGCTGCCGTCAGAGACTTCGCCAACCGCTTTCTAGGGCGCGGCGACGCCACCATCACCGTGCCGTCCTTCGACGGTGCATTGAAGCCCAACCAGAAGCTCGAATCGGCCGAGACCCTGCTGACATGCGAGGCGCCGGAGGATCTCGCCACCGATGGAAGCAACCTCTTCATCGCTGACGGCCCGCGGCTGATGTGCCTGAGCGGCGGCACGGCATCGGAGGTACGCAGCTTCGAGCGGCCGATCTCGGCGCTATGCGCCCTTCCCGGCGGCGGCCTGGCCGTCGCACTCGGCGGGCGCGAAGTGCGCGTTTACGCAAGTCCCTCGGCCGAGCAGCCGCGCGTCGCGTTCACCGATGCCGCGTTCAACGCCGTCAATGCGCTGGCACTCGCGGAAGACGGCACGCTGATTGCAACCGACGGCTCGACGACATGCGGCGTCGACGATTGGGCGCGCGACCTGCTGGAGCTCAATCGGACCGGCCGTGTGTTCAAGCTCGATCCCGGCAGCAAAGCCGTGACCCGATTGGCACAGGGGTTCGGCTATGCCTTCGGCACCTGCGCCCACGGCAACGCCATGCTGGTCAGCGAGAGCTGGCGTCATCGTCTCGTTCTCGTCTCGCCCGGCGCATCGCCAAAGGTCGTGCTCGCTCACCTCCCCGTCTATCCGTCGCGACTGACAAAGGCCTCCGGCGGCGGCTACTGGCTCACCGCCTTCACTGCGCGGACCCAGCTCGTCGAGTTCGTGTTGCGTGAACCGGGCTACCGGCGCCGCATGATGGCCGAGATCGATCCGGCCTATTGGGTCGCGCCGCGGTTGCGCTCCGGGCGCTCGTTCAAGGAGCCGATGCAGGGCGCGCACATCAAGACCATGGGCGTGATCAAGCCGTGGGCGCCGCCGCGCTCCTACGGCCTCGTCATCCGTCTCGATGCGGATGGCCAGCCGCTCTATTCGCTGCACAGCCGGGTCGACGGCATCAATCACGGCGTCGTTGCAGCCATCGAGATGGGCGGCGACCTCGTCCTGATCGCCAAGGGACCGGGCCGCGTCCTGCGATTGCCACTTGCTGGCCTTGCCGAGGAGTTTCGCCCATGAGCGACATCGCACTCTCGCTGCGCAAGGCCACAAAACTCTACGCCGGCGTGCCCGCCATCGACGGGGTCGACTTCGACCTCCGCCGCGGCGAGATCCACGCGCTGGTCGGCGAGAACGGCGCCGGCAAGTCGACCCTCACCAAGGTGATGGCCGGCGTGGTGACATTGACCTCGGGGACGATGACGGTCGACGGCGCCGATGTCGCGCCGAAGACGCCATTGGAGGCACGCAATCTCGGCATCGCCATGGTGTTCCAGGAGAACAGCCTGGTGCCGACGATGACGGTCGCGCAGAATTTGTTTCTCGGGCAGGAGAAGTTCTACAACCGCCTGCGCGGCATCTACATCGCCGCGCAGCAATTCCTGCAATCGCTCAATTTCGACGTCACGCCGACCGCCACCGTCAGCGGCCTTGGCGCAGCCAAGAAGCAGATGGTCGAGATCGCACGCGCGGTCCTGCACCGCGCCAAGGTCATCATCTTCGACGAGCCGACGGCATCACTGACGCCGGAGGAGAAGAAATATTTCTTCGACCTCGTCCGCGATCTCAAGAAGCGCGGTGTCTCGATCGTCTTCATCTCGCATGCACTCGAAGAGGCGCTGTTGCTGGCCGACCGCATCACGGTGCTGCGCGACGGCAAGCATGTCGTGACCGACGATGTCGCCAAGTTCGACCGCGCCGCGATCGTGCAGGCCATGGTCGGGCGCGATCTCTCCAACACGCTCTATGGCGCGCGGAAGAGCACCGTGAGGCCAGCGGGCGCGCGCGTGCTCACGGTGCAAAATCTGAAGATGGCACCGATGGTGAAGAACAATTCGCTGTCGGTGTTCGCGGGCCAGATCACCGGCGTGTTCGGCCTCGTCGGTGCGGGCCGCACCGAGACGTTCAAGATCGTTGCGGGCGTGCTCAAGCGCGATTTCTTCCATGGCGGCGAGATTCTGCTGCACGACCAGCCGGTGCGCTACCGGGTACCGGCGCCGGCGGTCAAGGCCGGCATCGCCTATGTCACGGAGGATCGCAAGGTCGAGGGCTTCTTCGAGACGTCCTCCATCGCGCGCAACATCTATCTCGGCCTGCTGTCGAAGTTTCCGAAGGGCCGCATGATGCTGTCGCGGCGGGAAACCGACACGGTCGGCAAGACCTGGATCGAGCGGCTCAAGGTTCGTGCCATCGGCGACGACGGCAAGGTGGTCGAGCTGTCCGGCGGCAATCAGCAGAAGGTCGTGATCGCGAAATCGCTGGTGCAGGAGCCCGATTTGATCATCTTCGACGAACCGACCCGCGGCGTCGACGTCGGCGCCATCGTCGAGATCCACGAGCTGATCAACCGGCTCGCCGACGAGGGCAAGGCGGTTGTCGTGATCTCATCCTATCTGCCCGAGATCATGGCGCTGTCCGACCGCATCCTGGTCTCACGCCAGGGCAAGGTCGTGGAGGAGTTCTCCGCGCTGGAGGCGACGGAGGAGAAGATCATGTACGCGGCGATCCACTGAGGAGAGCCGCTACAGCTTGTGCCCCTTCTGCCGCAGCGCCTCGATCAGGCGCTGCTTCAATTGGTCGGCGGCCTTCTGGCTGACATCCTGGGCGATCTGCGTGGTCGCCTGCGCCAGCGCATCGGATTGCGCCAGCAGCTTCTGTCCGACCGGCTGGGCGTGGAACGCCTCGATCTGGCGCAGCTCATCCAGGGTGAAGGTCGCGGCATAGACGGCGGCGATCTGGTCGACCATCGCGGCGAAGAACGGCGCATAGATCTCGGCGCCGGGCGCGGTCATCGCGTCATAGTCGCGCTCGATCTCGGGCCTGTCCTGCGCCACCACCGGCCGCAGCTTGAGCAGCAGCTGCGGCAGCAGCGCGCGATACTGATCGGCGATCTTGAGCGTGACGACGAGCTTGCGCGCCGCAGCCATCGCCTCCGGCGACGGCGTCTCGGCGGACGCACCGCAGGCGAAGAGCAGGAGAATGCCGGTGATCGCTAGCAAACGTCTGGACATGGACCTCTCCACTCAGCGGCTCGCATTGGCGGCTGGCGCGCTCTCGACGGCGGTCTCGGGTTCGTCGACGTCGGTCACCTTCACAAACAGGTTCGGCACCCGCTCGGCGCGATCGAGCACCCAGGCGGCGGCGATCATGATGACGATACCGGTGAGCGAGACGGCGAGCTGCTCCCACGTGCCCTTGGTGTATTGGGTGAGGATCCAGTGGGCGGAGAACGACAGGAAGACGCCGAGGCAGAAGATCGGCAGCGAATGCTGGCCGCAGAGGATGACCGGCCGCAGCCACACCGTGTGCAGCGCCTTCCATTTGCGCGAGACGAAATGTGTCACCCAGATCGCCAGCGCCAGGAAATGCGTGAAGCGCAGCATGTCGAGGTCGGTCTTGTCGATCGGGTAGATCGCCTTGATCATCCATTTCGGGATCATGGCCTCGAGCGCGGGGACGTGCCAGGTCATCACGATCAGGAGCGCGAAGACGAGCCAGGCGGCGGCCAGCGCCATCGCCGTCCTCGACCAGACCAGGGTCGAGAACTTCTCGATCTGGCCGATGCCGCACCAGGCGGCGAACACGAACATCAGCTGCCAGCAGAACGGATTGAAATACCAGGTCGTGCCGGGCGGATAGGAGGCGATGTTCCAGTCGAACCAGCGCGACAGCACGTAGAGCACGACGGACGCCGCGAGCGTCAGGTTCGGCCGGCGCACCAGGCACCACATGATGAAAGGCGAGGCGAACACCAGCGTGATGTAGAGCGGCAGCACGTCGAGATTGACCGGCTTGTATTTCAGCAGGATCGCCTGCCCGATCAACTCGTCCGGATGCGCCAGGAAATTGAACACGTTGAACTCGTGCTCGTACATCGGGTTGTCGAAGCGGCGGGCGGTGCGGGCGATCTGCGCCGTGAACAGCAGGAACAGCATGATGTGGGCGACATACATTTCCGTCGCCCGCCGCCACAGCCGCTTCAGCGCGGCGAGGAACCAGCCGCCGGCGACGATCGGCCCGTAGATCCAGCCGACCAGATAGCCGGAGATGAAGACGAAGAACTCGGCGGCATCGCTGAAGCCGTAATTGCGCAGCGTCAGCCAGGCCACGACGTCGTGCGGGATGTGATCGAGGAAGATCATCCACAGCCCGATGCCGCGGAAGAGGTCGAGCCGCAAGTCGCGCTCGATCGGCGCCAACAGTGCTGACTGGTCCCGTATGATCATGGCCCCCGCCTCGTCCGGTGGGCGTCGCGCCGTCGCGGCGCCGATGACGTCGGATGCTAAAAAATCGTCACCTAACCCGGCGACTAGAAACCGGACGGTAGCCCACCTTGAGGCCCGCGCAAGGGACTTTGTCATGACAGCGCGCGGGCCTCCCACAAAAGGCGACCAGAACAACCCCATGCACAGTAGCTAAGTGCTTGCGTTGCTTGCGAAACCTGGTTGACCCGTCGGGCAAGACCGCAGCTGGTCGCGCGCCGCGGCTCAGGTCGGCAGATCGCCCGCGGCGCGCATGCCGTTCAACATCGCCTCGGCCTTCTGCAGCAGCGGCTTCGCGCCGCTCTCGGAGGCGATCGCGATTGCGGCCCGCAGCGCGGAAAGGATGATGGTCCGGTTCTCCTCGTTCGACGGCGGCGTCACCACGGCCTCGCCGAACAGGGCCTCGGCCTCGAGGCCGGAGAAACCCTGCTGGCGCGCGGTATTGCGCGCTTCGCGCAGCATGTTCTGCGCCGCCTGGGCATCGCCGAGCCGGTTGGTCGCCAACGCCAGGTAGATCGACGAGCGCAGCACCGCCGAGGTGTAGCCGACGCTGCGCGCCTCTTCGCGCGCCTCGGCCAGCATGCCGCGCGCCCGGTCGAACAGACCCTGCTCGAGATAAGCGATGCCGAGATGGCAGCCGAGCACCGGCACGAACAGCCGGATGCCGTGTTTTTGCGCCAGTACGAAGCCGGCTTCGAGGATGGAAGCGGCAGCCGCCGGATCGCCCCGGCCAAGTTTCAGCCAGCCGCCGCTGTAAGCCGCCGCGACGCGGTCGTAGGGACGGCTGGTCTCGTCCGCAATCGCAGCGGCTTCTCGCTGGAGCTGCTCGGCGGCGTCCAGCTCACCCATGACGGTGTGGGTGAAGCTTTTCATCATGCAGCAAAGGAGGAGTGTATATTTCGGCGGCGTGCCGAACGGCGCACTCGCTTCCGGCCCCATGAGATGCGCACGGACCTGTGCAAACGTCCGCTCAGCCTCGCGATAGCGCCCCGCAAGAAAATACGCCTGTCCGAGATTGTATTGCGCAAGGTTGCGCCACCCCGGATTGCCCGACCCCTCGGCAAGACCAACGACTTCCTCGCCAAGAATGACGGCCTCGGCCGGCGTCCCATAGAAGTTCTGCCCACCCGCCATGACCGTCATGGCAGCGACCCTTCTGCCGACATCATCGATCTGGCTGGCCCGTTGGTCGGCCTCCTTTCCGAGATCAATCCACTCGGCGACACGACCGGACCAGATGAATGCCATGCGCGCCTCCATCCGGAGATCGATGGCGTTGGTCTCCCGCGGGCGCGTCAACGGCGTCTTGTCGAGCGAATTCATCGCGGTCCGAAAGTAGTCGACCGCCTCGGCAAAGGCCGAGCGCACGAGGCATTTCTGTGCGGCACTTCTCCCGTAATTGAATGCCTTCGCCCAGTCCTTGGCGCGCATGGCGTGGTAACAGAGCGCGTCGGGATCATCCCGCCATGTCTCGTCGCTCTCGAAAGCCGCGAGCACACGCGCGTGGATGTCCTCGCGCACCTTCTCGACCATCGAATCGTAGGTGACCTGGCGAACCATCTCATGGCGGAACTCCAGCGAATCCTCCAATTCGCTGTCGATCCGGACCAGCAGCTCGGCACGATCAAGCGAGACGAGGCAGCCGCGCAGGGCATCTTCGGGCAGGACCGCAATCTTGCGCAGTATGGCCTCGCTCGACCGCGCCCCCAGCGCGGCCGCGATCTGCAAGATGGACCGTTCCTGCTTCGACACACGGTCGAGCCGCGCCGCGATCACGCCCTGAATGCTGGTGGGAATACCGAGCTCGTCGATCGGACGCACCAAGGCGAGGTCGCCCCACTCGCCGCGCAGGGTGCCGCTGTCCTTCAGCCCGCGGCAGACCTCCTCGATGAACAGCGGAACGCTGGCGGTGTGGGAGATGATCCGGTTCTTCAGATCGGCGTTGGTCTCGGACGATCCGAGCATGTCGGACAGCATCTCCAGCCCCGAATCGTCGTCGAGCGGCCGCATCGCGACGATTTCAGCGTGGCAGCGTGCGATCCACACCGGCATGCCGTTCGGACGGGAGGTGAGCAGCACGAGGAGATCGGGCACTGCGAGCGAAGCGATGGCGGCCACGACGACGTCGCTGGCCCGGTCGATCCAGTGCAGATCCTCCAACAGCAGGATGGTCGGCTGGCGGCTGGCGAGGGCCTGGATCACGGCGCAGCTCGCGTCGGAGATCACGCGTCCGCGGGCATGAGGCTCGAGCTCGTCCCATTGCGGGTTCGCGATCGGCACATCGAGCACCGCGTCGAGGGCGCTCTGTTGGATCGCGGACAGGTCCTTCAGGGGATCGCCGGGATTGCCGGGCTCCCTTGCGGCTGCGTCCATGGCCGACAGCAGGATCCGCTTGAGCGTGCTGAAGGGAGCGCTCTGCAGATTCGGGCTGCACTCGGCGTCGATCAGCCGCCAGCCCTCGGGCCTGAGCTTCTGGGCGAACTCGTGCGCCAGCCGCGATTTGCCGATACCGGCATCGCCGAGCAGCAGGACGGTCTGCCGGCTGGCCCTGGCCTGCCCGGCCGCGCGATCCAGCAGGGCTCGCTCGGTGGTCCGATCGACGAATCGGGAGACGCTGCGGGCGCGCCGGACCCGCCAGCTCGACAGATCGCTGGCGCCGACAATCCGGTAGACCGGCACGGGCTGGCTGAAGCCGCGCAGGGATTTGCCGCCCAGAGATTCGAACCGGACATGCCCGTCGGCAAGACTTTGACAGGCTTCCGAAACGTAGATCTGGTTCGCCTCGGCCTCCTGCTCCAGCCGCGCGGCCAGATGCTGGGCGGCGCCGCCGATCTCGTAGACCTTGGAGAATTCGCTGGCGACCATGTAGGCAACGACGTGGCCCGAGTGGAGGCCGACCCGGACCTGAAGGGCGGGATCGCCGAGGCTGGCGACGCGCCGGACCAGCTCGATCGCGGCATGACACGCCAGCGGCGCGTGGTTGTCGTCCGCGATCGGGGCGCCGAACACCGCGGCAAGCCCGTCGCCGAGCTCCTTGCTGACGATGCCGCCGAATTGTCGGACCGCGCCGCGCATGGCGGCCAGCGCCGGCTCGAGACGCGAGACGGCCGCCTCCGGATCGAGTTCGGCGACGAGGCCGGTGGAATCGACGACGTCGGCACGAAGAATCGTCACAAATCGCCGTTCGCTGTCGGGATCGACCCGTTGACGCACTGCGGCCCCGCATTTGGAGCACCAGCTATCGTCCGGATTGATCGCCGACTGACACGCGAAGCAATGCATTCCTGCGCCTCAAAGGTCGCGGCCCGTCTGTCGATCAGAATCCGCGAACGACTCTTGATGAGAATACCGATCGAGAACCACTTAGCAATCGTGCACGCTCCTCGCCATTAGCTGGGCACAGTGTGGGTGGCGATCTGGACGAAACACAGTCCTGAGTGGTAGCGTCAAGATATCCCGGCAAAGGGGGCCATTTCGGCTGCGCAAGGTTGGTCAAACCGACTGGCGTTGCGGGGCTGTATGTAATTTCGCGAAGCGGACATATTGAAGGAAAAGGCGATGGGCTCGAGACCTTACAGAGGCAAGCCGTTTAGAGATTTGATGAACAGCAACTACTATCCTCTGGCCAACATGAAGAAGAGCGTGGCCAAGCTGAAGGCATCGAAGGACATCGATCTGCCGACCTTGGAATACGGCCAGTACCATCTCATTTTGACGCCTGCCTCAAGGTGGCCGCAGGGAAGCGCCGAGCACTGGCACAAGGAGAAGGGCCGCGCTCGTGTCGACCTCAGCGCCCAGTTGAACACGGTCCCCCTGTCAAAAGACGAGCCCGGCGTAATCCCGCTGACGCGGTGCGATCTGCTCGATGCCTGCGTCCGGAAGTGCTTCAACTCCGAGCCGCCGATCCCGATGAAAACCAACATCATTGCCCACGCGCCGAGCGATGCCTATTCAGACCGGCACGAGATCCGGCTGGAGTGGGAGTACAAGAAGGGCTCGGACAGGCCGACGCTGCTCCATCTGACCATGGTCTGTCCGCATCGGCCGGAGAAGGGCTGAGTTTGGGCTGATCCCGGGTTAGCGGGTCAACGAAGAGGAAGGTCCATTGCCGCAGCCGCCTCGCCAAACCGCGAAAGAGCTGCTCGACGGACCGATCCTGCCGACGCTGCTCTCACTTGCCTGGCCGAACGCGCTCGCGTTCTCGGCCGGCACCCTGGTTGCGATCGCCGAGACCTCGTACATTGGCAGATTGGGGATCGAAGCGCTGGCCGCAATGGCGCTAGTGTTTCCTTTCGTGATGTTGACCATGAGCATGGCTGGCGCGGCCATGGGCGGCGGCGTAGCGTCGGCCATCGCCCGGGCACTCGGTGCCGGCGACCGCGACCGGGCCGAGAGCCTCGCCACGCACGCGCTCCTGATTGCGATCTTCTTCGGGCTGATCTTCATGCTGGGCATGCTGATCGGGGGCCGGAAATTGCTGGAGCTGCTCGGCGGCCGCGGCGAGGTGCTGGAGCAGGCAACCGCCTACAGCCGAGTTTATTTCGGCGGGGCCGCACTCATCTGGCTGGTCAATATTCTGGCCGGCGTCCTGCGCGGCACGGGCAACATGAAACTGCCGTCGCTGTTGGTCGTCAATTCCGCGATCTGCCAAATCATCCTTGGCCGCACGCTGGGTCTTGGTCTCGGGCCGATCCGTAGAAGCCGGCGAAGGGCTGAGCCTGGGCTAGATCGCAACTGCATTGCCTGATCTGAACGGCGCGGGTCGGCTATTCGCCGGCTCGCGCTTGTTGTTGCGTGGGTTGAAAACGGCCAAGCCAGTACTGCGGCTGTGTGTCTCCGCCCCTCCTCCCGTCATGGGCCTGTCGTAGGAACATGGTCCGCTTCCTCCAATTGCGCGAGTCGCCTTGCGGCCGCGAACTCACGAGGAGGAGCGGTCGATGCCGGTTGGATTGCTGGAGGTCGAAGGCACGATCGAGGTCAGCCAGTTCTGGCCGGAGGGACGATCGGACGCCGACACCACGAAGGTCGTGGTGAACGTCGCCCCTGACGCGATCCGCTTCCGCAAGAACGATCAATCGCCGTTCCAGCCGACCCACGTTTTCGACAACGCCAAGGTCAAGGGGCGAACCAACACGGCGCCGATCAAGAACGGCAAGCTCACCATCCGCCTCCAGGGCATCGACGCGCCCGAGCTGCACTATATGCCGTCGCCGCTCTCGCCCACCGAGAAGAAGGGGCTGACGGACGCCAAGAAGCAGGCCTATCACGAGGTCACGCATTCCTACCGGCAATTCCTCGGCGCGACCTCGACCAAGGCGCTGCATGACTTCCTTGCCAGCACCGGCGAGGCGAAGCTCGCCTGCCGGGTGTTCACCCATGTCGATGCGCCGAACGAGGTGTTCGACACCTACGGGCGGCTGGTCGGCGACATCGAGGTGACGATCGCGAACCAGACGATCGACATCAACCACTGGCTGGTCGAGCAGGGCTTTGCCTATCCGACCTTCTACTCCTCGATGAACGACGACGAGATCAAGGCCTTCCTGGCGCTGACCAAGACCGCGCGCACCAAGAAGCTGCCGGTCTGGAAGAACCTCGCCAAAACCATTCCCGCCTTCGACTTCGATTTGCGCGAGCCCAAGAAGAACGAGACCGAATTGCTCGCGACCGACAAGGGCCCGGTGATCCTGCCAAAGCTCTTCCGCCGCCAGACCAACTGGTCGGCGCGCAAGAAGGCCAAGGTGACGAGCCAGAATTTCCAGACATTTTTGAGCGAAGGCTCCGGCGGCAAGCCCGACACCTGCTACGAGATCGACGACTTCCTGGCCAACGGCGTGCACTCGGCCAGCCCGCGGAATTTCGCGGAATTCGTCGAGGGCGGCAAGACGATCAAGTTTCAGCCGGACGGGCTGGTGTTCGGCGAGGCGCCGTCGACGCTGGTGGGAGCCGACGGCAAGCCGATTACGGGGTTTTGAGCGCCCGAGCCACCAGACAAAAATGGCCCGCGCGAGGCGGGCCATTTTCTCATCGGAAGCCGTGAAGTCCAAACTTGGCCTTCAGCGACGTCGGGCCGCCAGAGCACCACCGCGTCAGCGAAGGCCGCCGGTGACGTGGAGCGTCTCGCCGGTCACGTAGGACGCGTCGTCCGAAGCGAAGAAGGCCACCGCGGCCGCGATCTCCTCGACCTTGCCGATGCGGCCAAGCGGGGTGGTGGATTCGATCCAGTTGCGCATGTCGCCCTCGTGCAAGCCGGCCGACACGACGCCTTCGGTGGCGATCATGCCTGGATTGACGGCGTTGACGCGAATCTTGCGCGGTGCGAGCTCCTTCGACAGCACGGAGGTGATCGCATCCACCGAGGCTTTGGTCGCGGTGTAAACCGCCGTGTTCGCCGGTGCGATGGTCGATACGCCGGAGCTGATGTTGATGATGCTTCCGCCATTGGCGTTGAAGTGCTTCACCGCTTCACCCGAGGCCAGCAGCAGGCCAAGCACGTTGAGGTCGAAATGCTTGTGGAAATGCTCGGGCGTGATGGCCTCGATCGGGGCGAACTCATAGATGCCCGCATTGTTCACGAGGATGTCGATCGCACCGAACGCCTTCACGGTC
The DNA here is from genome assembly GCF_029714945.1 of Bradyrhizobium sp. CIAT3101. Taxonomy (NCBI): domain Bacteria; kingdom Pseudomonadati; phylum Pseudomonadota; class Alphaproteobacteria; order Hyphomicrobiales; family Nitrobacteraceae; genus Bradyrhizobium; species Bradyrhizobium sp. CIAT3101. Next base: position 942,737 of record NZ_CP121634.1, on the reverse strand, counting down.
TCCGCGACGACGCTCTTCACGTCCTTGGCGTCGGCCAGGTTACCATGAACCGCGACGGCTTTGCCCCCCTTGGCGATGATGGCGGCGACCACACGGTCGGCGGCCTGCTTGCTGGAGCTGTAATTGACGGCGACCGCCGCGCCCTCAGCCGCGAGCTGGGCGGAGATTTCGGCACCAATGCCTTTGGATGCGCCGGTCACGAGCGCAACTTTGCCTTCGAGTCTCTTGGTCATCGCATGTCTTCCGTTGTTCGGCGGGATGCCGATATTCAATAGTTCAATACTAGTGAACTATTGAACGAATTCAAGGGGCATGCTATATTTTGGGCATGGTGCAGTTCGTTCACCCATCGCGGGATGAGATTACGCTGGCCGGAGTGCTCGGAGCGCTCGCGGATCCCATGCGGCTGCGTATCGTCAAAAGCCTGGTCGCGCAGAAGGATTGCATGTCGTGCACCGAGGCGGCGCCTTGCCCCGACATGGCGAAATCGACCCTGTCGAACCATTTTCGCATCCTGCGCGAGGCCGGCCTGATCCGGACGTCGAAGCAGGGTGTCCAGCACCGCAACGTCCTTCGTGAGGAGGACATCAATGCCCGGTTTCCGAAGCTGCTCAAAACGATCCTGAGCTGCCCGGAGTGAGGGATCAGCTCGCTCTCTCACTTCGCGACGGCTTGGCGCCCGGCAACAGCTTCCCGAGAACCAAAACGAAAATGGCCCGCTTCGCGCGGGCCCTTTTCGTATCGGAACCGGTCATTCCGAATTTGGTTGCGGGGATAGGATTTGAACCTTTGACCTTCAGCTTATGAGCCTGATGAGCCACCGGGCTGCTCCACCCCGCGTTAAACCGTTGCTTTCAAGATCGCCGAACCTCGCGACATGCAGCAGCCGGATCGCTAGCTCTCGAAGAAGCCGGGATGCTTCTCCACGAAGGCGTGGAGCTCGCGCGCGACGCGATCGAGATGGTTGGCCATCTCGGCCTTGGCCCTCTCGGGATCGCGATCTGCGATCCCGCGGTAGATCGCCTCGTGCTCCGTGTAGGTCCCTTTGGGGCGGCCCGGCTCGGGCAGCAGCGTACGGCGCACGCGTTCAAGATGAGTTCGGATCGTATCGAGAGCCTCGCCGACGCGCGCGAGGCCCAGGCCCTCGGTCATCTGATGGTGAAACCTTGTATCGAGTTCGTGGAAGCCTTCGAGGTCTCCGCTCACGATCGCGGCCTTTTGATAAGCGAGATTCTGGCCGAGCGCGCCGATCGCATCGTCCGACATGCTGGCGGCGCAGACACCGACGATTTCGACCTCCAGCGCGCGACGCATCAGCATCCACTGCCTGACGTCCTCAAGATGAATCCTGGCAACATAGGAGCCGCGCTGTGGCTCGACCACGACGAGTCCTTCAAAGGCGAGCCTGTTGATGGCCGTCGTGATCGACAGCTTCGACACGTCAAAGCGTGCACACCACTCGTTCTTGTCGATCGGCGTTTCGGGCGCGAGCGCGCCGGAGACGACGGCACGCTTCAGCGCGAGATAGGCCTGATCGACTTTCGACCCGCCTGCGCTGCGTCCGCGCGCTGGCCTCGCGCCGCCACTGAATCCGCCGACTGAATGCATGCTGTGTTCCCCCGGCCGATCTACACATATCGATGCCGCAACGCCAATCGTGCGGCCAAAAGGCTTGACGAGCATCAACTGATATAACTAGCATATCAGATAACAAACAAAGCATCACCTGCGGCTCTGATGTCTTCCCAAGGACTGACGGCACGCCGGGAGGAAATTGCAATGGAGACACGCGTCGGCGCGCTCGGGGCTGACGATGAGCGCGGCGTGTCGCGCTCCTCTCGCGTGGTCGAGCTTGGCAGTCGCGCGAGCGTGCCGGGCGGACATGCCGTGCTCTGCGCGGAGCGGGTCTCCAAATCCTTTGCCGGCGTGAGGGCGCTCCAGGACGTCGACTTCGACCTGCGCCACGGCGAAGTGCATGCGCTGATGGGCGAGAACGGTGCCGGCAAGAGCACCCTGATGAAGATCCTCGCCGGCGTGCATACGAGCTACGACGGCACCATCCTGGTCGAGGGCATCGCTGCGTCCTTCGCCGGCGTGCGCGACGCCGAAGAGGCCGGCGTCGCCATCATCCACCAGGAGCTCAACCTCGTTCCCGAGCTGAGCGTCGCCGACAACATCTTCCTTGGCCGAGAGCCGCTGATCGGCGGCGTCCTGATCGACCGGCGCCGGATGGTCAGGGCGGCCGAGCGCCTGCTCGCGCGCCTCGGCGTCACCATCGCGCCCGACACCAGGATCGCGGGCCTGCGCGTCGGCGAGCAGCAGCTCGTCGAGATCGCCAAGGCACTGTCGCTCAATGCGCGCATCCTCATCATGGACGAGCCGACATCGGCGCTGTCCTCGTCGGAATGCGACACGCTGTTCAAGATCGTGCGCCAGCTCGCGAGCGAAGGCGTCGCGATCATCTACACATCGCACCGCATCGAGGAAGTGCTGGAGCTTGCCGACCGCGTCACGGTGCTGCGCGACGGAAGGCGCGTGGTGACGGCACGAATCGATGAACTCTCGCGCGGCGCCATCATCTCGGCGATGGTCGGCCGCGAGATGGCCGCGAACGAACGCGGCGCGACTGCGCAGGACGGCGCGGTCGTCCTCTCGGTGCAAGACCTCACCCTCGATACGCCGGGTCCGCATGGATGGCGGCGGACACTGCACGGTGTGAGTTTCGAGCTGAAGCGCGGCGAGATTCTCGGTGTCGGCGGCCTGCTCGGATCCGGCCGGACGGAGATCCTGGAGTCGATCTTCGGCGTGGCGCGCGGCTGGCGCGAGGGGCGCATCGCGATCGATGGTGCGGCGGTCGACATCAACTCTCCGTCCGACGCCTACCGTCTCGGCGTCGCGCTCGTCAGCGAGGACCGCAAGGAGCGCGGCCTGCATCTGGCCGCCTCGATCTGCGACAATGTCGCTCTGCCCTCGATCGGCGCGCTCTCGCGATTTGGCCTGCGCACGTTCGCCCGCGAGCGCGCACTCGCCGCCGACATGGTGAAGCGGCTCTCGGTTCGCTGCACCGGCATCGGCCAGGAGGCCGCCGCGCTGTCCGGCGGCAACCAGCAGAAGGTCGTGATCGGCAAATGGCTGGCGACCGAACCGCGTATCCTGCTGCTCGACGAGCCAACCCGCGGCATCGACATCGGCGCCAAACAGGAGATCTATCGATTGATCTTCGATCTCGCCGCGCAGGGGCTCGGCATCATCGTGGTGACCTCGGAGATGCCCGAGCTCTTGCTGCTGTCCGATCGTATCCTCGTCATGTGCGAAGGACGGCAGACCGGCATCCTCGCACGCGAGAATGCGACGCAGGAGACGGTGATGCGCCTTGCCGCACCGGGGATGATGAACTGGTCGCAGGAAGCCGCATCATGAAAGCCATGCTGCGCCTGCTCTCCCGGACCAAGCTCTATTGGGGGCTTGTGCTGATCTGTCTGATCGGCGCCGTCATCTCGCCGCACACCTCATCCGGCCACAATATCTTCCTGTCCTACGGCAATCTGACCGACGTGCTGCGCCAGGTCTCGATCACCGGCCTCGTCGCAACCGGAATGACCATGGTCATCCTGCTCGGCGGCATCGATCTGTCGGTCGGCTCGGTGATGGGCTTCTCGACGGTGATCTGCGCGATGCTGCTGACCAAGCCCGGCTGGACCACGGCGTCCGTCATGGGCGTTCCGGCCGCGATCCTCGTCGGCGGCGCTGCCGTGGCGCTGGCCGCACGCTTCGTGTTCGCCGGCCTCGCGCGTGGCCGCGATGTCAGTGCGGGACGGCGGCGTGAGATTGCGCTGCCGCGCTGGCAGAGCACCGGCATTCCCGGATTGCTGGGCCTTGTTGCCGCCATCGCGATCGGCTGGTGGACGATGAACCAGGTGCCGACCAAATTCGGTGTTCTCGGTGTCCTGCTGATCGCGCCCTGCCTCGCGATGGTGCTTGGCGGCATCAACGGTCTCCTGATCGTCACCGGCCGGCTGCAGCCCTTCATCGCGACGCTCGCGATGATGGTCAGCGCACTCGGCATCGCGCGATTGACGGCAGGCTCCGACAACGCCGTGGTCCCGGTCTACACCGGCACCAATGCGACCGAGGACTTCGAGCTGCTGCGCTCGATGCTGTGGGGCGTGTTGCCCGTCCCGAGCGTCTTCTTCCTCGCAGCCATCTGTCTGTTCGGCGCGATCCTGCGCTTCACCACCTTCGGGCGCTATGCCTATGCGATCGGCGGCAATGTCGAGGCCGCTAAGCTTTCCGGCATCAAGGTCGCGCAGGTGCAGCTCACGGCCTATCTGTTGTCGGGCCTGCTCGCGGGGATCGCCGGCGTGCTGTTCGTCGCGCAATACCGCCAGGGCAAGCCCGATGCGGGCACGGGCCTCGAACTCGATGCGATCGCCGCCGTGGTGATCGGCGGCACCAGCCTGATGGGCGGCCGCGGCGGCCTCGCCGGCACCTTCGTCGGCGTCCTGATCTTCGGCCTGCTCTCCGACATCCTGCAGCTTCAGAACATCGACTCCAACGTCCAGCTCGTGATGAAGGGGCTGATCATCGTCTGCACCGTGCTGGTGCAGGAACAGAATCTCGGCCAGCTGGTCGCGCGATGGCGGTTCCGCCGATCGGGCGCGGCCCAGGCCGATCCGAAAACAGCCGAGCCCCGTCGGCTGCCAAGTGCCGCAAAGGCCCAACTCGCAAGGGAGGATCTCGATGAAGCGTCGTGAATTCCTGAAACTGTCGACCACCGCGGCGGGTGCCGCGATGACCATCTATCTACCGGCCGGCTGGACGCCCGCAAGGGCCGCCGGCAAGTCGAAAGTCGGCTTCAGCCAGTGCACCACGCTGGAGCCGTGGCGCGTGCAGTTCAACAAGGACATCCAGGCCGAGGCGAAGAACCATCCCGACATCGACCTCATCATCACCGACGGCCAGGACAAGACCCAGAAGCAGGTCGCCGATTGCGACAATCTGATCGTGCAGCAGGTCAATGTGCTCCTGATCTCGCCCAAGGAGTCGGCCGGCCTGACCGGCGTGGTTGAAAAGGCGATCGACGCCAAGATTCCCGTCATCGTGCTCGACCGCAACGTCGACACCAAGCGCATCACCCAGTTCATCGGCGGCGACAACGTCGCGATCGGCAAGGCAGCCGGCGAGCATGCGGTGAAGCTGCTCGGTGGTCCCGGCAAGGCGGCCGGCAACGTCGTGGAAATCTGGGGCGGCATGGGCACCCAACCCGCGCATGACCGGCACGACGGCTTCCATGCCTTCACCGACAAGGAGCCTGGCATCAAGTACCTGCTCAACAACCAGTCGGGCGACTGGAAGCAGGACAAGGCCTACGACATCATGACGACGGCGCTGCGCAACAACGAGAAGATCGACATGGTCTACGGCCATAACGATCCGATGGCTTACGGCGCTTATCTCGCCGCCAAGGACGCCGGCCGCGACAAGGACATCAAGTTCATCATCGGCATCGACGGATTGCCGGACGAAGGCGTCACCTGGGTCTCCAAGGGCCAGCTCTCTGCGACATTCCTCTACGCAACACCAGGCGCGGAAGGAATGCGGCAGGCGGCAAAGCTGCTCAAGGGCGAGAAGCTCGAGCCGGTCATCACCCTGCCGACGATGCTGATCACCAAGGAGAATGCGGCGGAGATCCTGAAGAAGAACGGGTAGCTCTGAACCGTCAGCACTGAAATGTGCCTCGGAGAGCCGGTGATCTCGCACCAGGCTCTCCGTTCTTTTCACGGACCTATCGCGCGAGATCGACGTTCTCTGGTATCGGCAATTTTTCTTCGAGGTTCGACATGAGCGCTGCCATCTTCTCCAGACGGGATGGTGTCTGGCTGAATGAACCACAGCGATGGACCGCACACGGCGACAGCCTCGAGATCGTCACCGACAAGGCCACCGACTTCTGGCAAAAAACCCACTACGGGTTCTGCCGTGACAGTGGGCACTTTCTGGGGTTTCGGACCGCAGAGGCGTTTACCGCCGAGTTGCGCATCCAGGGCAATTTCCAGGAGCTCTACGATCAAGCCGGCATCATGGTGCGCATCGACGCCGAGCACTGGATCAAGGCCGGAATCGAGTTTTCGGATGGACGCGCCATGCTATCGAGCGTGCTGACCGTTGGTCAGTCCGATTGGGCAACAGCCCCGTACGCGCATGATGCCAGTGATTTCCGGATGCGCGTCACGGTCGCGGACGGCGTTGTTCGGTTGCAGACGTCGACTGATGGCAAGACCTGGCCGCTCGTCCGATTGGCGCCTTTTCCCAAAGCGCAATCCTATCTCGTTGGGCCCATGGCCTGCACACCCGAACGAGCGGGATTGCAGGTGAAGTTCACCGGATTTTCCCTGAAGCCGCCGCTCGGCAAGGAGCTGCACGATCTCAGCTAGAGACGGGGCAAGCCATCTCGGGAGCCAGCAGCAAGCCTCACCACGCGTAACGCACTAAACCCTTGCCGGCATAGCTCTGCGTCACGTTCGAGAACTCACCTTCGAACGTCGCCGCCGCGGACCAGTTGTTGGTCCATTTCATCTCGACGGAGGCGGTCGTCAGTGCGGACTCACTTGCCTGCGCCGCGCCATTGACGACGAAGCTTGCGCCCGGCAGCGCCTGAAAGGTGGCGGCGACCGCGCGGCTTGGATCGAAGTCGTGGGCCCAGGCGAGGCGGCTGCGCAGCGTGAGGACGCCGTTGGACATCGCAAACGACCTGTCGGTGCGGAAGCCCAATTCGCTGCGGGCGTCGGTGACGCTCTTGGACGCGTAGTTGAGCGCAAAATTCGTCGTGCCGGAGACGACGCTTTCGGCATAAGCCGGCAGATCGAAGGTGGTGAACTGGGCCGCGGCATAGGGCGTGATGCCGATGCCGCCGATGACCGGCGCAACGAAGCGGTAGCCGCCCTCGGCGCGGCCCGAATAGGCGTTGGCGTTGAACTCCGCTCGGAGCTGATCGAGCCCCGCGATGCTCACCGTGCGGTTGGTGGTGACATCCTGCCAGCCATAGGCGAGCGCCGCGGTGATGTAGGCCGGGCCGTTGGTGTGGCGGACATAGGCGCCGGCCTGGAACAGGTCTGATCGGCCCGAGCCGAGCGTGTTGACGCCAAAGCTGGTGCCGCCGCCGGCGAGCGCAAAGCCCAGGAGCGTATTCGGCGAGAGCAGATAATCCGCGCCGACCGCGGTGCCGGCGATGCGGCTCGTGGTGTCGTTCGCGCCTGTGACAGCATTGCCGCTGGTCGATTGCGAGCCGCCAAAGCCAGCGACCCATACACTCCAGCGCGGCTCGTAGACCTTCGCCAGCGGCGCCTTGGTGAACATCGCGAAGGCGTCGCTCTTGCGCGCGGCGTAGGCGCTCGCCTGATCGCCTTCCTCAGCATAGCCGGTCGGCGACGTCGCGCCGCCAAAGCCGCTGCCTCTTCCCATGAACGGATCGGTGAGCAGGCCCATGAACTGGCTCATCGCCTGGAATGTGGTCTGCTGCGCGCCGGTGGCGCTCTCGCCGGAGGCCTGCGTAAAGCCGCCCGCGGAGAGCGCGCCGTAGACCAGCGGAATGCCGCCATTTGAGTTGAAGTAGTTGGTCAGCGCATTGCCGACAGCCTGCTGGTTGCGATTGAGTCCGCCGGGAATGACCAAATCCAGGATCTGGAGATAGACGTTGTTGGCGTCGTAGCTCAGCGCGGTGTGGAAGGCCGCCGGCAGGTTGGTGTTGACGACGGTTGATGCGAACGTGCCGGATACGCCACCGGACGCGGTAAGAATCTTGTATTTCTTGGAGACATAGCTGCCGTTCGCAAACACCGCATTCACGGTGGCGCCGCCGAGTGTCGCCGTACCGGTGATATTTGCGAACGAAGCGGTCGACGGATTGACCTGCACCAGATAGATCACGCCGGACTGGAAGGCGAGATTGCCTGCAATCGCCATCGACGAGATCGGCGTACCATTGCCGGGCGCAAAAGTGCCGCCCGCGAGCGTCAGCGTCGGAATGGTGCCGCCGCTGTTGATGACCGATCCGTCGCCCGTCAGGCCGCGGATGGTCTGATTGAAGCCGTTGAGATCGAGCGCCGCCCCGGTTGCGATCGTGTAATCGCTGTGCGGCGCAAACGCGTTCGCGATGCCGGCTTGCAGCGTGCCGGAACTGACTGTGGTCGCGCCGGTATAGATATTGTTGCCCGAGAGCGTCAGCACGCCGGTGCCCTCCTTGGTCAGCGAGCCACCGCTGCCGCCGAAGATGCCACCGTCCTGCACGACGCCGGAGATCGTGGTCGACCGGTTGTTGCCACCCACTGCCAGGTTCTCGTAACCGAGGTAGATCGCGCCGGCGCCCTCGATCGAGCCCACCGTCGTGCTGACAAGTGTGGTCCCGGAAATATCGATGAACGCGCCCGCGTTATTGATGACGCGTGCCGTTCCGCCTGAAGTGCCGGAAGAGAAAAACAGGTGGTAGTTGTTGGTGATGGTGGAGCTGCCGGCCGTGGCGGCGTCGAAGAAAGCCATGACGAAGTTGTTGGTGATGGTGGCGCTGCCGGCCGTGCTTAAACCAAAGAAGTACAGGCCGCCGCCGTTGGTGATGCTAGCACTGCCGGCCGTAGCGCTGTTGTTGAAGCCGATTTGGCCGGCGCTGGTGTTGTTGATAATGCTGGCGCTGCCGCCGTTGATCACGATGCCGGCGCCGTCGAAAAGCAGATTTTGCCCGCTGGTGAAGGTGTAATTCGATGCCCCCGCATTGAACGTCAAGCCGCCGACCGTTGTGTTGGCCTGAGAAAACGTCAGGCTGGTCGTGCTCGATGTCCCGAAGGTGGCGATGCCGGTCGGCACGGTGGCCGGCGTCCAGTTGGCGCCGGTGTTGAAATCACCCGAGCCGGGGTTGGCGAGCCAGGTGGCGTCCTGTGCATGAGACGGCGTAGCCGGTAGCATCCAGGCCAACGCCAGCGCCGATGACGTCAACAGCGCCGCCCGCAGACGGCGGGTCGCCGCGAAACAATATTTCCCCGTCCTCACCACTTTCCCCATCTCAATCACGATTTGCCGACCGAAGAAACATCGAGTCGCCTCCAGACACGCTCTAGCAACCAATTGTTTGCTCAATATTTGAGGCGTGCGCCGATGCCCGCTTCGAGCGCCGTTTGTCCGTGAGTGTGTTCAGCCGGAGAGACCTTGCCGATGCTCCGGAGAATGAAGGCCGGGACCACCCGCTCGCCACGGAATCTCGTCACATGCGCGATCAGGTCATCACCAGGCGTAGCGCACCACGCCCTTGCCGGCGTAACTCTCGGTCACGTTCGAGAACTCTCCCTCAAACGTCACTGCCGCGGACCAACCGTTGAGCCATTTCTTTTCGACAGCGGCGGTCACCAGCGCAGAATCTGACGCCATCGACGCCCCGTTCACGACGAAGCTTGCGCCGGGCAGCGTCTGGAAGGTGGCGCCGATGCTGCGGTCGGGGTTGTAGTCGTGCGCCCAGGCGGCGCGGCCGCGCAGAGTGAACACACCATCTTCCATCGCAAACGACTTATCCGCGCGCAGGCCGAGTTCACTGCGCGGCGACGTCACGCTCTTCGTGGCGTAGTTCAGCGCAAAGGTGCCGGCGCCCGAGATCGCCTGCTCGGCATAGGCCGGCAGCAGGAAGGTCGTGAACTGCCCCGCGGCGTAAGGCGTCCAGCCAAAGCCCTGCGTCACGAAGCGGTAGCCGCCTTCGACGCGGCCCGACCAGGCATTGGCGTTGAACTCCGCGCGCAACTGGTCGATGCCAGCAACCGCCAGCGTGCGGTTCGTCGTCACGTCCTGCCAGCCATAGGCCAGTGCTGCGGTGATGTAGGCCGGGCCGGCATTGTGGCGGATGAAGGCGCCGGCCTGGAACAGGTCGGAGCGGCCCGAGCCGAGCGCATTCGCGACGCTGAAATTGGTGCCGCCGCCGCCAAGCGCAAAGCCGGCCAGCGTATCCGGCGACAGCCGGTAGTCGGCGCCGACGACGGTGCCGTAGGTGCTGCTGCTGGTGTTGTTGGAGCCCAGCACCGCGTTGCCGCTGGTGGTCTGCGAGCCGCCATAGCCCGCCACCCACACGCTCCAGCGCTGTGCCAGGACATCCACCGCCGGCGCCTTGCGATAGATCGCTGCCAGCGCATCGTTCGGATTGCGCTTGCCGGCATAGGCCAGCGCCTGCTCGTCGGCATATCCACTGACACCGCCGCCCCCGGCGGTAGAAACCGGATCGCCACGACCGGCGATGAACGGATCGGTCAACACGCCCATGAACAGGTTCATGGCGTCGAAGGTCACCTGCTGCGCAGCCGTCGCACTCTCGCCGGACAACTGCGTCAGTCCAGCCGGCGTCAATGCACCGAACACGAGCGGAATGCCGCCGGTCGCGTTGAAGAAGTTGGTAAGCGCGTTGCCGACGTTCCGCTGGTTGACGTTGAGCCCGGTCGGCGACGTGAAGGCAAGCGCGAGATTGAGATACGCGTTGTTGTTGTCGTAGCTCAGGCTTGTCGCGAAGCCGGACGGCAGATTGCTGTTGACGACCGAGCCGAAGGTGCTGCCGCTGAGGCCGCCGGTCGCGGTCAGGATGGTGTAGCGCTTGGCGACATAGCTGCCATTGGCGAAGATCGCATTCACCGTGGCGCCGCCGAGCGTCGCGGTGCCGCTGACGTTCGTGCTCGATGACGTCGCCGGCGTCAGCTGGACGAGATAGATCGCGCCGGACTGGAATGCGAGGTTGCCCGTGACGGTCAGCGTGCCGGTCGGGGTTGCCGCGTTGCCCGGCGCCAGCGTGCCGCCGCTCATGATCGTGGTGGTGGCGGGATCGACGATGCCGATGCCGGACAGCGTGGCGCCCGAATTCACCGTCACGTTCGACGACGACGCGATCGAGCCGTCCACCTCTAAGTTGCCGCCGCTGACGACGGTCGCGCCGGTATAGGTGCTCACCCCCGTCAACGTCATCGTGCCGCTGCCGACCTTGACCAGCGACAGGCTCGAACCGGAGTCGGACAGCCCGCCGCTGAACGTGGTGCTGGTGTTGTCGGACCCGGTCGTGAGCGTCGCCGCGGTCGCGCTGTTGTTGGTCACGGTGCCGGCGCCGGCGAGCGAGCCAATGCTCTGGTCGGTGCCCTTGAGCTCGATGCTGGCGCCCGCGGCGACCGTGAAGGCGCTGGCCGCCGAAAAAGCGTTTGCCGCACCGCCGTCGAGCTGCCCTCCCATGACGTTGGTTGCCCCGGTATAGGAGCTGCTGCCACTGAGCGTCAGATGATAGGCGCCCGTCTTGGTCAGACTGCCGGCGCCACTGAGGTTGCCCGTCAGGATGGTGTCGATGGACGTTTCGATGGTGCCGCCGCCCGCTTGCAGCGCCATGTCGCGCGCCAGCGTGACGGTGGGGCCGCCGCCAAACTGGACGCTCAGCGTGCCGCCATTGAAGGTGAGGCGACCGGCGACGTTGCCGAGATTGGCGTCGCTGCTCACCTCCAGCGTGCCTGCACTGATCAACCAGGCCGCCGTCGCCGCGGTGCTGCCGGTCAAGGACCAGATGCTGGTGCCGGTCTTCTCGTAGATGCCGAAGCCGCTATATTGCGCGGCGGCGCCGATATTGCTGACATCGAAGCTGGCGTTGGTCGAGCCGCCGAGACGGAACGTGTCGGCGGTGCTGAAGGCCGTGACGTTGCCGGTGATCGTGGCCCCGCCCTGCAGTTCGAGCACGTTGGTGCCGCCGGTGAAGCTGATGGCGTTGGCACGGGCGCCCGCGCCGCCATTGGCCAGCCCCCCACTGACAGCGCCGCCAAAGTCGACGACGATCGAGAGATCCGATCCGGTGATGCCGACACCACCGGCGCCTGCAGCGCCGTTGGCTAAACCGCCTATTCCCAGTGCGCCGCCATTGCCGCCGCTGACGGTGGCATTGACGGTCACCGAGCCGCCGCCGGTAAATACCATGCCGGCGCCGCCGCCACCGCCGCTGCCGCCGTTAGTGGCGGTGCCCGCCCCGCCGGCACCGCCGGCGCCACCGGTGACGTTGGAATTGACGACGATGTTCTGCGCCGTGCCTGCAAAATAGACACCTTCGCCACCACCGCCGCCGCCACCACCCTCTGAAGTGGATGCACTAATGCCGTTGCCACCGCGACCGCCGGCTCCGCCAGTCACCGTCTGATTGATCGTCAGCCCGGTGACCCCCTGCTGCACCAGCAGGCCCAATCCGCCGCCGCCGCCACCACCGCCCTCCGCGGTCCCTGGTACCGTTGCGTCACCACCAGCACCACCGGCGCCGCCGGCAATCGCGCCACCGAGTGACGCGGGGCCGGTGATCGCACTCGTGACGACGGCGCCGAAACCACCGGCTCCGCCGCCGCCACCGCCGCCATAAAAGCCGGACGCGCTGCCACCATCGCCGCCGGTGCCGCCAGTCGCAGCGCCGACCGGTAAAGTCGTGCCGACCCAACCATGCGTGTTGCCCGCGCCGCCACCACCACCGCCATTTGCTGCGGTCGAGACACCATTCTGGCCGGCAGAAATGCCACCGGCCGCACCGCCCGTGCCCTGGCCGCCCGGCGAGCCGAGAGCTCCGTCAGCACCGCCACCACCGCCGGCGCCGTAGTAAAGTGCGGCGTCAGCGTCATTTCCCGCATGGCCACCGCCGGTCGGCACGGATGCTCCGCCGGTGCTGCCGCCGGCGCCGGCACCACCACCGCCCCCGAAGCCGCCGGTGCCGCCCGTGCCCTCTGATATCGCCGCACCGCCTGCGCCGCCGGCATAGACCGGCGTCGTCACGCCCGCAGCCATGAGGCCGGCTGCCAGCACGACGGCAAGCGCCGTGCTCGTCAGCGCACTGGTCCTCAATCGCGTCGGCGCGGGACTCTCAGATCGGTTTTCGAGGTGCCCGACCAATCCAGCTGGGCTCATGAAGCGATCCCAACCACCTCGACTGGCGGGATTAGGTCTGCCCCGACACTTCATGCTTCAGCCAACCACGATATCTGCATTGCGACCGAAGAAACGTCGAGTCGCCTCCAGACACGCTCTAGCAACCAATTGTTTGTTCAATATTTGAGGCGTGCGCCGATGCCCGCTTCGAGCGCCGTTTGTCCGTGAGTGTGTTCAGCCGGAGAGACCTTGCCGATGCTCCGGAGAATGAAGGCCGGGACCACCCGCTCGCCATGGAATCTCGTCACATGCGCGATCAGGTTATGCATGAGGTTGGCGCGCGCCTGCTCCGAAACGAGATGACGCGCCGACGTGAAATAGAGATATTCGACCGCACCGATCGCGCCCTCGGGGCCGATCGCGGCAAGCGCATCCGCCGACACCTGCGGCAATTCCTGATCGGCCGGCGCGAACGTCCAGGCAATCATCCATGCGATTTCAGGAGGGCAAGGGATGTCCGGATCGATCGTGGGGACGGCGCCTTCAAGCGCCGCATGGTTGCCGGCAGCAAGGAGGGCGAGGCATTTCAGGACCCGGATATGTATGTGGTACAGGGGGTTCAGTTCGACCATCGCGATGCCGCGGTCGAAGTATTGGACAGCTTCGTCGAATTGGCCGCGCGCATAGCGCAATTGTCCCATGACCGGCAAGGCCCCGGCAAAGTCCGTTGTTTGGGCGAAGGCGCGTTCGAGGATATCTTCCGCCAGTTCGAGATGACCTCGATTGATGAAGTACAGCAGCTTGGCGGCTGCCAGCATCAGCAGCGGGTTCGCCTCGATGGCTGGCAGGCAGTCCAGCACCGTGGCGTCGATCTCGCTTTCCATGCGGTAGCGTTCTTCAAGGCTCATCTCGCCGAACGGATTGGTCGTCGTGAGGCGCGTGAACAGATGCAGGCACCATTGCAGGGCTATATCCGCATTGTCAGGATCCTGTTTGCGGTCCCTCCCCAGTTGCTCGCCACCTTCCACCCACCTCGGATTGGTCGACAGCAACACGCTCGAAGCCTTTTGAAGGCGCGTTTCAGCTGGTTCCTCGGCGCGGATACCGAGCCCTGTCGAGGCGTGGCCGAGCGCCTTGCGCAGCACCTCGATGACGCCATTCGAAACCCGGCTGGCCTCATTCGTGATCGATGCGGCGTCGGCCATGTCGAGTTGGAGCCGCAATGCTTTTGCGATCCGCCTCGACGGCATTTCCCTCAAGGTGGCCGCGCAATCGAGGTGCCCGTTGCGGGCAAAAAAGCTCACTTGCAGGAAATAACGCAGCCTGTCGGTGGGGGTCCAGTCCTCGGCAACGATGACGTTGTGGCCATCGCCAATACCCTCAGCGATCATCTCGCGTAGCTGATCGACTAGCGAAGACGCCTGCTGGCTGAAGGGAGATCCGGGCGGCCCGAAAGCCGGTGCGATGACCAGGAGAGCGTCAATTGGCGCGACCGAAGATGGAACGGCGATCCAGACGTAACCCTCGCCATACTGTGTGGCGATAAAATTCGGCGATTTGGCGCTATCGCCGAGCTTGGCCCGCAACCTGTTGACCAGAAAATCGATGTTGCGGTCGGATACGTTGGATTCCGACGCGATCTCGTCGAGCAGACGGTCGCGGGGCATCAGGCGACGAGGGTTGCGCGTCAGAGCCAGCAGCAGCGCGCGCTCGTTTCTGGTGAATTGAATCTTCCGCCCGTTGCGGTGCGCGAAAAGGCATGTTTCGTCAAGGATCATGTCCCCGAAACGAAGATCCTGTGACTTCTCCACTTCCCGGCCCCAAACAACCAATCAACCAATCGTCGGCCGAAGGTTAGTATTCTCGTCAATGGCTCTGTCGCAAGCACAAAGAAGCACTGCCATGAGCAGGCGACTACCACCACGGTTTTCCAACCGCCTCGATTATCACAATTGCGCAGACCGAAGGATGGGCTCGCTACCAACAGCGACACCATTCCTGATTTTTCACGATTAAGACCGTATATTTAGGGAAATTTTGGTAGCGGGAGAGGGACTCGAACCCCCGACCCCAGGATTACAGCGCGTAGCAACTATTAAAGCACGCCCCGTCTACCGGACTGCTCCAGCGACAAGCCGTTACGTCTCCACCCCACCGTCTTGCTCGGCGATCCACAGCGTAAAGGACGTCTGCGCGTCGCCAACTTCGACAACGCGCGTTCCGTGCATGAGGACGCCGAGACCGTGCTCTTCATCCCACGTGCAGCCAAATTCATAGCCGACGTATGGAATGCCGTCCTTTAGCAACTGGAGGACGTGCACATTCTGAAGCCCGATCAATTGGCGAAAGTCCTCGCTCGACGATACGTCGGGCATCAACGCTTCGCGCTCCGCCTGCTCATAATCATAAAGTTCTTGAAGCCTGGGATACTCAGCCAGAAGACCTTCCAGAACGGCCGATGCCACCGCGGCGTCATGATCGAGCAACCACTGTACGCTGGCACGGTCTTGCTCGGTCGGTGGGGATTTGTCGCGGTCCGGCGCGTAAAGTTTCACCAGGCCGTCGGACGGACTGTCCGAACTGATCGAGCCATAGGGGCCATTGCGCGTTTGATAGCCCGCCCAACTGGGGAGTTGCGCTTCGGTCGTCCAGAAAGCTCCGTCCCGCTGAAAATCGAGCATACTTTATTCCTACCCCGACCGCTGGCATTTCAGGCTCATACAGCATCGCTACGACTTTAGGTAGCTGATTTGGCCGACCGCGACCCGGTCGCTATGCCACAAAAATCAAGGGCCGCCCAGGGAGCGGCCCTTGATTTGCTGGATCGCAGCACCATGCTTGGTTGCCGCTACCCCTCCAAAATCGCAACCGCTCGCGTCCACCCGGCCGAGGCGCGCTCGATCTTCACGGGGAAGCACGACACCTTGAAGCCGGTCGACGGGAGCTGTTCGAGATTGTGCAGCTTTTCGAGATGGCAATAGCCGATGTGGCGGCCGGCCTTGTGGCCTTCCCAGATCAGGCTGGCGTCTTTCGTCTCGGCGTATTTCTTCGCGGTGTGAACGAACGGCGCGTCCCAGCTCCAGCCGTCGATGCCGGTCAGGCGCACGCCGCGCTCGAGCAGGTACATGGTCGCTTCATAGCCCATGCCGCAGCCTGACGTGACGTAGTCCTGTCGGCCATATTTGGCGCCGGCGCTGGTGTTGACGACGACGATCTCGAGCGGTTTCAGCTCATGGCCGATGCGCTTGAGCTCGGCCTCGACATCTTTCGCCGTTGCGACATAGCCGTCCGGCAGGTGCCGGAAGTCGAGCTTCACGCCGGGCTGGAAGCACCATTCCAGCGGCACCTCGTCGATGGTCCAGGACCGCTCGCCGCGATTCATGGTCGGATGAAAATGCCAGGGGGCGTCGAGATGCGTGCCGTTGTGGGTCGAGAGGCTGACCTGCTCCACCGCCCAACCCTGCCCGTCAGGCAGATCCTCGGCCTTCAGTCCGTCGAAGAACTGGAGCATGCGCGGCAGGCCCTGCTGGTGATTGATGTACTGGATGGTCGGATGATTGCCGGGCGGGTCTGCCGGCACGTCGTTCTGCAGGGGGACGGAGATGTCGATCAGCTTGGTCGTCATGGCGCTTCCTCATTGATTGTTTTCGTTGGCGGCCGTCAGGCGTCACACGTCGCTTCAGCTTTCTTGCCGCTCGACGCGGTTCTTCAAGATACCGATCTTCTCGACCTCGAGCTCGATCGTATCGCCATGCTCGAGATACCATCCGAGCTCGAGGCCGCAACCATTGCCGACCGTGCCGGAGCCGATGAACTCACCGGGCATCAGCGTCTCGTCCTGGGTGACATGGGCGATGATCTCCTCGAAGGAAAACAGCATGCCATCGCTCACGCCTTTCGAACGGACCTCACCGTTGACGCGCGCTTCCATCTTCAGACGATAGGGATCGCCGATCTCGTCCGGCGTCACGATCCAGGGACCCATCACGTTGCCGCCGTCGAAACTCTTGCCCTTGGCCGGGCCGAGCCGTCCCTCCATCTCGATGCGTTGCGCGTCGCGCGCGGAGAAATCGTTGAAGATGGTGTAGCCGAAGATGTGATCCCCCGCCTTCGCAGCCGCAATGTTGGCGCCCTTGTTCTTGGTGATGATCCCGAACTCGAGCTCGTAATCCATCACCTTGCTGTAGCGCGGCCATTTCACTGTGGTGTTGGTGCCGCGGACGCTGAAACGGTTGGTGATGTAGAAGATCGGCTGCTTGCGATAGACCTCGGGCAGTTCGCCGAGCGGCTCGGCGTCGATGCGCGCCAATTCCGCCATATCGCCCTTGGCGCGCGCCGCGAGCTTTTGCTGCCCGCGCGGCGCTTGCAGGATGTGCAGCGGAAACGACATGCCGTCTCGCATCTGCCTCGGCTCCGGCACCGGCGCGAGGATGTCGACGGCACTGACCGCCGCCGACAGCGTTGCGTCCTGGCCGTGCTTGTCGAGCAGAGCCCGGGCCCGATCGAGCGCGCGGGGTCCGGCATCAATCAGCGCCAGCATCGAGCCGAAAGCCGGATCGGCCTGGCCGTCCCGCGCAGCGGCGGCGGCGAGATCGAACACCTGACTGTCATTGGCATGGACGGCGCCGATCTTCTCCTGACCGGCCGATCTGAATGTTGCGAGCTTCACCTTGGGCACCCCTTGCTATCGTTTCAAATATATGATCAGATAAAATATCGATAAACAAGATAGAAAAATACAAATTGGGGAGAGCGCGGTGAGACGAACGCAGATAAGGGCGATGTTGGCGGGTCTCTCACTCGGAGTCGGTGTGTGCGTTGCCTTGACGGCACCCGCTCTGGCGCAGGCCAAGATCCAGATCGGCTGCACCGCGACCACTGACTGCGCCTCGGCAATGGTCGCGGTCGACGAGGGCATCTTCAAAAAGCACGGACTGGACGTCGAGATGACGCCGATCGCGATCAACTCCAATATCCCGGCGGCGATCCTGTCGAACTCGATTCAGGTGGGTGGCCCGACCTCCACCGTCTTCCTCCAGGCCGTCGACGGCGGCCTCGACCTCGTCGCAATTGCCGGCGCCTCGGTCATGAACACGACCTCGAACACTGCGATTGCCGCGTTCGTCCGCAACGGCCTCACCATCAAGGAGCCGAAGGATTTCGTCGGCAAGAAGATCGGCGCGCCCGGCCTGAACGCCTTTCTCCATGTTTTGTTCGTGAAATGGCTGGTGGAGAAAGGCGTCGATCCCAAGAGCGTCAATTTCGTCGAAGTGACCTTCCCAACCATGGCCGATATCATCAAATCAGGTGGAGTCGATGCCGTGCTCACCGCCGAGCCGTTCGTCACGCGCATGACCAATGCGGGGCTCGGCTCGGTCGGCGCGCGGTACGGCGCCGAACTGGGCCGCACCGATCCGATCATCTTCTATGCGGCGTCGCGCGACTGGGCGGAGAAGAACGCGGCGACCGTGAAGAAATTCCGCGAAGCCATCGCGGAGGCTGCAGTCATCGTCAACAGCGATCGCGAGAAAGCCTCCGCCTCGATCGCCAAATTCACCAAGCAGCCGCTCGATCTCGTCAAGGCGACGCCGCCGAACCAATCCGAGCCGAACCTCAAGCCGGAAAACCTGTCCTGGTGGATCGACGTGATGTCGTCGCAGAAGATGCTGCAATCGAAACTCGACACCGCGAAACTGGTGCTGAACTGAGGATATCGACGATGCCCGCTCCCGAGCGCACTCTCGAACGCCCGCCGGCGGAAGCCGGCACCTTGAGCGAGCGCGCCGCAAATCTGATCGAGCGGGACATCCTGGCCGGAGATCTCGCGCCGGGATCGCGGCTCGGCATCGTCGACCTCGTGCAGCGCTACGAGATCGGCGCCACACCCTTGCGCGAAGGCTTGTCGCGGTTGATGTCGCGCGGCCTGATCGTCGGCATCGGCCAGCGCGGTTTCCGTGTCGCCGAGGTCAGCCGCGACGATCTCGCCGACATCACCTGCATGCGGACGGCGGTCGAGATCGAGGCCGTCAGGCTCGCTATCCTCCAGGGCGACGCCGCCTGGGAGGCCGGCATCATCAGCGCGTTGCATCAGATGCGCCGGCATATCGAGCGCACCGGCAATGAATTCCGCGAGGGCGCGGCTGACTTCGACCGGCTGCACAAGGGCTTTCACACCGCGCTGCTCGCGGCCTGCGGCTCACGGCGCATGCTGGCCGCCCATTCCGACCTCTACGACCAGGCCTATCGCTACCGCCGCGTGATGATGGGTGCCATCGACAGCGCCGAGGGGTTCATCCGGAGTCACCAGATGCTCGCCGACCACGTGCTCGCCCGCGACCTTGCCGCCGCGCAAAAAATGCTGGCCGCGCATCTGCACGCGACCATCGATTTCGTCTATCCGCCTGCCAGCGAGGAACAATCATGAGCGCCGTTGCCAGGCTCGACGAGGCGCGCGCCGCGCGGCGACAAAAGACGCTGATCGCCTTCAGCGCCGCGACGCTGCATCTCGGCGGCAAGACCATCATCGAGAATCTCGATCTGAAGGTGCGGCCGGGCGAATTCCTCTGCATCGTCGGCGCCTCCGGCTGCGGCAAGACCACGGCGCTGCGGCTCGCCGCGGGCCTCTATCGCCCCACCAGCGGCGCCGTGACCTTCGACGGCGAGCCGATCAATGAGCCGCGCCGCGAGGTGGCGATCGTGTTCCAGGATTACGGCAAGGCGCTGTTGCCGTGGCGGACCGCGGCCGGAAACATCTCGCTGGCGCTGGAAGCCTCCCGCGTGCCGGTGCGTGAGCGCGGTGCGCGCATCGAGGCACTGCTGCGCAAGGTCGGCTTGCCCGGCCATGCCGACAAATATCCGACCGAAATGTCGGGCGGCATGCAGCAGCGCCTGCAGATCGCGCGCTGCCTCGCGCAGGAGCCGACGACGCTGCTGATGGACGAGCCGTTCGGCGCACTGGACGCGATGACGCGCCAGGGCTTGCAGGACGAGGTGCTGTCGCTGACGCAATCGAGCCAGACGACCGTGATCTTCGTGACCCACGATCTCGACGAGGCGATCTATCTCGGCGACCGCGTCGTCGGCCTGCTGCCGCATCCGGGCCGGATCGGGATCGAGCTCGATGTCGAGCTGCCGCGTCCGCGCGACCAGCTCGCCACCCGCGAACATCCGGAATTCCTGCGGCTGCGCCGGCAATTGTTCGACTTCATCAAGGCGAGCGAACATTGAGCCTCGATCGCACGAGGCCCTTGCTGCCGCCGCTGGCGCTGATGCTGGTGTTCGAGATCTGGGCGCGCCTCACCCATTTGCAGAGCGACAGCCTGGCTCCGCCAAGTGCGATCCTCGCGGCGCTGGCCGCGGCACTTGCTGATCTCTCGATTCCGATCGCGACCCGCGACACGCTGTTCGCCGCCTTTGCAGGATTGGCGATCGGTAGCGCAATAGGTCTTTCGCTCGGCATCGCCTTCGGCATCTCGCGTCCGCTCGACCGGCTGATGGAAGTGACGGTCGAGGCGATCCGCCCGATTCCCTCGATCGCGTTGCTGCCGATTGCGCTGATCGCGCTCGGCTTCGGCTACCGGATGGAGATCGTGATCGTGGCGTTCGCCTGCGTCTGGCCGATGCTGATCATGACGCGCAGCGCGGTGCGCAGCATCGAGCCGCGATTGATGGAGGTGTCGCGCGCCCTGCGGCTCAGCGCGGCGCAACGGATCGCGAAGATCGTGATCCCGGCCGCACTGCCGCGGATCTTCGTCGCCTTCCGCCTGTCGGCCGGCATCGCCTTGATCGTCGCCGTCACCGTCGAGATCGCGATCAATCCGATCGGGCTCGGCGCCGGCATCATGCTGGCGCAGCAGGCCCTGCGCGCCGATTTGATGCTCGCTTATCTCCTTTGGATCGGCGTGATCGGCTACGCGCTGAACGTCCTGTTGATTGCGGCCCAGCGCCGCCTGTTCGGCCGCGCCGCGCTCGCCGGAGACAATCCATGACCCGCGCGGCGATCCTCTGGCGTGTCGCCAGCATTCTCGTCGCGGCCGGCTTCATCGCGGCGTGGCAGCTCGTCGCCAACTTGAAGTTGGTCTCGCCGGTGTTCCTGCCCGGCCCGGACAAGGCGTGGGCCGCGCTGGTGCGCGGCTTTTCGAGCGGCGATCTCGCGGCCAAGCTGATCGGCACGCTCGAGCACATGGCCTATGGCTGGCTCGCCGCCTCGATCGCCGGCATTGCGCTCGGCGCGCTGATCGGATCGTCGAAGCTGATGCGCGCCTATGTCGCGCCGTCGCTGGAATTCCTGCGGCCACTGCCGGTCTCGGCGATCATCCCGGTCGCGATCGCGATGCTCGGGCTGACGCGTGGCATGGCGCTGTTCGTGATCGCCTTCGGCGCGATCTGGCCGATCATGCTGGCAACCATTCACGGCTTTGCGGCGGTCGAGCCGCGGCTCTACGAGGTCGCCCGCTCGCTGCAGATGTCGCGCGCATCAGTCATCGCCAAGATCGCCCTGCCCTCGGCATTGCCGGACATCCTCGCGGGCATGCGCCTCAGCCTGACAGTCGCGCTGATCCTCTCGGTGGTCTGCGAGATCCTGGCCGGGCTCGACGGCCTCGGTCAGTGGGTCCTGCTCTCGGCTCGCGCGTTCCGATCAGCCGACCTCTTCGCCGGTGTCATCCTGTTAGGTGCGACCGGATATCTGACGTCGATTGCGGTATCGCTCGTCGAACAGCGACTGCTCGCCTGGCAGGCTGCGGCGAGGTAGCGCGGCAATCACATTGGCAGACGCCCATCGTCGGCGGGTAGAAGCACGCACCAATCTGCCGACTATTCCTGATGAATCCGTCGAAATGCCCCCTCAAGAGAATTGCGGGCGATTACGGTTGGCGTAGGGTGGACAAGCCGGACCCCTCGTAGGTGCTGCCCCCTCAAATTATTTTTTGTGCCGCGACCCCGGCGCCGGATTTGCGCCCTCTTGTCTGGGTGAACGCGCCATAGCGGCGCGTCACGAACCGGAGCACAGAAACATGTGGTATAGGAAGAACGTTGGCGGGTGGAAGCGCGCGGCCAGGCTGATCGGCGGGGGCTCGATGCTCATCTGCGGCGTGGTTGCGCTGCATGCTTCGCCGCTCGGGCTACTGCTTAGCGCCGCGGGTGTCGTGACGCTGGTCACCGGCATGTTCGGTTATTGCCCCGCCTGCGCCATCGCCGGGCGCGAGCCAGTCAAGGGGTGACCGCCTTGGCGCGCGTATCAGACGATCTCTTGCTCGCGGCACAGTCGGGTGACCGGCACGCGCTGACACAGCTATTGGTGGCGCTGCAGCCGGACATTCGACGTTACGCCCGGCGCCTTTGCTACCGCGCCTCGGTCCTCGAAGATGTGGTGCAAGAAGCACTCATCGTCGTGTACCGGCGCGTGGGCACAATCCGCAGTCCAGCCGCACTCGCCGGCTGGCTGGTGACTGTCATCGCGCGCCTTTGCATGCTGCCCGCGCTGATGCTGATGCGCGGAGTCGAGGAGCTCGCCAGCCTGGAAGCGTCGCGCGAGTTCGCAAAGGTCCCGCCGGACGAGTTGCGCATAGACCTGGTCGATGCGATCGAGTCGCTTTCGCCGTCGCATCGCGAAGTGCTGCTGCTGCGAGATCTCGAAGATCTGACGATCTGGGAAATCGCCGGGCGGCTCGGCGTGACGCGCGAAGCGGCCAAAAGCCGCCTTCGCCGCGCCCGTGCTCTTGTGCGCGAATACCTGCTCGGCACAAAGAACAGCGGACGAGAGAGCACATGAATTACTTTCGTGGAGTCGGCATGTTCGGGAGTTCCTTCCTGGGCGCACACCTGATGCGCGGCGCGGCTGCGGCCGCGCTGCTCGCTTGGGCCATCGTCCACCAGACCGCGCACCCCTGGCTATCCTTTGGCGCGGGCGTTGCCGCCCTCGTCGCGCTACGCGGATGCCCAATGTGCTGGACAGTCGGCCTGGTCGAGACGCTTTCGCAAGGCCGGCGCGATTCAACCGCTGAACGCGCTGACCGGACATGACTGCATTAACATTGCGACAAGGACGGGACGCATGTCGAAGCTCACGGCAATCCTGGGTTCCGCGCTGTTTTTCCTCGTTGCACCGGCGATGTTGGCGGGTGTCATCCCGTGGTTGATCACGCATTGGGAATTTCGGCCACCCTTCCTGGCCGTCGAAGCGACCCGCTTGGCTGGGCTAGCGTTCATTATTGCCGGCGTGCCTGGATTGTTGGATTCGTTTGCGCGCTTTGCGTTGCAGGGTCTGGGCACGCCCGCGCCGATCGCGCCACCACGCAATCTCGTTGTGAGCGGATTATATCGCTATGTGCGCAATCCGATCTATGTTGCAGTCGTTGCCGTCATTCTTGGTCAGGCGTTGCTATTCGCTGACTGGCATCTCCTCGGCTACGGTGCGTTGATGTGGCTCTTTTTTCACGCTTGGGTCGTTGCCATTGAGGAGCCGGGACTCCGCGAAAGCTTCGGAGCCGAATATGAAAGCTATTGCGCCGATGTGCCGCGCTGGCTTCCCCGACTCACTCCGCGAGCCGTCTAGCCGATTTGATTCTCGGTGGGGTCGAAACGTCTGAATCTGGCCGATCGCGACACACGAGGGTTCAAGGCGAGATAACGTCGCCCCCAAACAAAAATGGCCCGCATCAAGCGGGCCATTTTCGTATCGGAACCGGTCATTCCGAATTTGGTTGCGGGGATAGGATTTGAACCTATGACCTTCAGGTTATGAGCCTGACGAGCTACCGGGCTGCTCCACCCCGCGTTAAACCGTTGCTTTGCCTCTGCGAAAAGGCCGGGGACGGTGGATTGAGGGCCGACGCTGTTCGCGTGGCTGCTTCTCCCGTCCCGAAGGCTTCCCTGGAAGGCAATCCCGGGGCAAAGCCCGTCGGGTGCGAGGGGTATGTACCAACCCGAACCGCCTTTGGAAAGGGCCGCCGGGACGTTTTTTTCGACTTTATGACAGGTTGCGGGCGCGGATTCCCGCCGATTTGCCACGGACTTGCCAGAAGTTCCACAAACCGCCAGCTTGCGGCATCAAAACAGAGGGCGAAACGCCGATTTGGGGAGGACCGCCTTGAACAACACGTTCGATCACCCCCTGGCGAGCGCCCCGCTGGCCGCGCTCAACGACAGCTTCCAGGCCATGGCGGCGCGATCCCGCGCCGAGCCGGCGCCTGATTGCGCCGCGCGGCTCGACCGGCTGGCGCGGTTGCGCGCCGTGGTCGCGGACAATGAAGAGCGGTTCCGGAAGGCGATCTCGGCCGATTTCGGCCACCGCTCGGCGGTCGAGACCAATATCGCCGAGACGATGCTGGTGTTCTCCGAGATCCGGCATGCGACAAAACATTTGAAGACCTGGATGGCGCCGCAGCGCGTCGCAACCGCACTGCAATTCCTGCCCGCGCGCAACCGGCTGATGCCGCAGCCGCTCGGCGTGATCGGCATCATCGCGCCGTGGAATTATCCGCTGCAGCTGACGCTCGCGCCGGCGATCGGCGCGATTGCCGCCGGCAACCGCGTCATCATCAAGCCGAGCGAGCTCGTGCCGCACTTTTCCGCGCTATTGAGGGAGACGGTGGCCGAGAGGTTCGATGCGACAGAGTTACTCGTCACCGGGGTCGAGGACGAGATCGCAAAAGCCTTCGCACACCTGCCGTTCGATCACCTCGTCTTCACCGGCTCGACCCGGGTCGGGCGGCTGGTGGCGGAAGCCGCGGGGCGCAATCTCACGCCTGTCACGCTCGAGCTCGGCGGCAAGTCGCCGGCGATCATCGATGCGTCGGCCGATCTCGACGAAGCGGCCGAACGCATCGCCTACGGCAAGCTGCTCAATGCCGGACAGACCTGCATCGCGCCCGACTATGTGCTGGTGCCGGAGGGCGCGCTGCAGGCCTTCGCTGAAAAGGTCCGCGCGCAGATGCGGCGCATGTTCGGCACCGATCCCGCCAACAAGGACTACACCTCCATCATCTCCGATCGGCATTATGCGCGGCTCGAAGCGCTGGTCGCGGATGCGGCGCAACGCGGCGCAAAGATCCTGCAACCGGCGAAGGCGGACGATCCGAACTGGAAGGCGCACCGCAAATTCCCGCCGACGCTGATCGTCGGGGCCACCGAAGGGATGGCGGCGATGCAGGAGGAGATCTTCGGCCCCGTGCTGCCGGTGCTTGGCATTCGCGCGTCCGCAGACGCTATCACCTTCATCAACCGCCGCGACCGGCCGCTGGCGCTGTACTGGTTCGGCAGGGATCGCGACGCGCGCGACGAGGTGCTGGCGCGCACCGTCTCCGGCGGCGTCACCATCAACGACTGCCTGTTTCACTTCGCGCAAGCCAACCAGCCGATGGGCGGCGTCGGCCCATCCGGCACCGGCGCCTATCACGGCGAATGGGGTTTTCGCACGTTCAGCAAGCTGAAGCCGGTGTTCTATCGCTCGAAATTCAACCGCCTCGCCGATCTTTATCCGCCCTATGGCGGCAAGATCGCGCGGCTGGAGAAGATGATGCGGTTCATGTCGTAGGCATCCATCATTGCGAGCGAAACAAAAGCAGGACCCTCACCCTGAGGAGCGCGCCAGCGGCGCGCGTCTCGAAGGGCGAGGCCACAGACCGGGCCTTCATCCTTCGAGACGCGCGTTCCGCGCTCCTCAGGATGAGGAACTCATAAATAACGAAGAATGCAGGGGGAAACATCAGTGACTGACACATTCGACTTCATCGTCGTGGGCGCGGGCTCCGGCGGTTGCGCGGTGGCGGGGCGGCTGTCGGAGGATGCGGCGACGTCCGTGGCACTGCTCGATGCCGGCGGTACGAACGACAATTGGCGGATCACCACGCCGTTCGGGCTCGCCCTGCCATACAAGGCGGCCAACTGGGCCTTCGATACCGTGCCGCAGAAGGGATTGAACGGCCGTATCGGCTATCAACCGCGCGGCAAGGGCCTCGGCGGCTCCTCGGCGATCAACGCCATGGTCTACATCCGCGGCCACAAATGGGACTACGACCATTGGGCCGCGCTCGGCAATGAAGGCTGGTCGTACGCCGACGTGCTGCCCTATTTCAAGCGTTCGGAGAACAACAGCGATTTCGACGGCGAATATCATGGCAAGGGCGGCCCGCTGCACGTCAACAGGCTGCGCTCGGACAATCCGATCCATGACGTGTTTCATCAGGCCGCGCGCGAGGCGCAGTTCCGCATCCGCGACGACTTCAACGGCGACGATCACGAAGGGCTCGGCAGCTACCAGGTGACGCAGCACAAGGGCGAGCGCTGGAGCGCGGCGCGCGCCTATCTGCAGCCCCACATCGACAAGCGGGCCAATCTGCGCGTCGAGACCGGGGCCCATGCCACGAAAATCCTGTTCGAGGGCGGGCGCGCGGTCGGCATCGAATATGTGCAGGGCAAGCAGACGAAACAGCTGCGCGCCCGCCGCGAGGTGATCCTTGCCGGCGGCGCGTTCCAGTCACCGCAGCTCTTGATGCTGTCGGGCATCGGCGATGGCGAGGCGCTTGGCAAGCACGGCATCAACGTCACGCATCATCTGCCGGGCGTCGGGCGCAATCTGCAGGACCATCCGGATTTCGTGTTCGTCTACGCCTCGGACTACCCGCACTTCGTTCACGCCTCGATCAGTCGGGTGCCATCCCTGCTCCGCGCCATCCAGCGCTATCGCAAGGAGCGACGCGGGCTGATGACCAGCAATTTCGCCGAGTGTGGCGGCTTCCTGAAAACCCGCCCCGACCTCGATGTGCCGGACATTCAGCTGCATTTCGTCATCGCGATGCTCGACGACCACGGCCGCAAGAAGCACAAGGAGGCAGGCTTTTCATGCCATGTCTGCCTGCTCCGGCCGAAGAGCCGTGGCAGCGTCTGGCTGAAGAGCGCGGACCCGCTCGCCGCTCCAATGATCGATCCGAACTTCCTGGGGGAGGACGAGGACCTCGAGGCGATGGTCGCGGGCTTCAAGACAACGCGACGGCTGATGGAGACGCCCGCGCTGCGCGCGCTGCAGAAGAAGGACATGTTCACGTCCAGCGTGACGACCGACGACGACATCCGCAACATTTTGCGCAATCGCGTCGACACCGTCTATCACCCGGTCGGCACCTGCAAGATGGGCACCGATGCGACGGCCGTGGTCGATCCGAAGCTGAAGGTGCACGGCGTGGACGGTCTGCGCATCGTCGATGCTTCGATCATGCCGACGCTGGTCGGCGGCAACACCAATGCGCCGACCATCATGATCGGGGAGAAGGCGGCGGACATGATCAGGGCGGAGGTGCGGTTGAGTTAGCGGCGTTATCTCCACATCGTCGTCCCGGCGAAGGCCGGGACCCATACTCTCGAGGCGTCGTGATGCGCCGAACTGGTAACCACGAGTCATCGCCAAACTGCTGCTTGTGGTTATGGGTCCCGGCCTTCGCCGGGACGACAGCGGAGTATCTGTCACCGATTGAGGCAATAGTGTTTGATGATGCTTTCTTTACCGACGTCGAATAGTCCTGAATCGACACAATCCCGAGTTGCTGGAGCGAAAGAATACCGACGATTTTAGCGATCTGAAACCGGAACGATCGGTTCAGCGTTCATTCGTTCCACGGCAGGGTTTCGCTCATGAACAGCTTCGATCTCGCGGTCTATGCCGCGCTCGCCATCGCGATCGGCTTCGGCTTCAAGACCGGTCTGCTGCGCAGCGCCATGACCATCCTCGCCTATCTCCTCGCCGCCCCCATCGCGGTCTCGCTGATGCCGATGATCGCGCCGCAGATCACCGGCAATCCGAATGCGCCGCTGGTCCAGAACTGGATCTGGTTCTTCGGCATCTTTCTGGTGGTCGGCATGCTGCTCGGATATATCGGCCGCTTCGTGCTGGACGACACGATCCGCGAGGCCGGGATCGGCGACCGGCTCGGCGGCGCCGCGCTCGGCGCCATCAGGGTCGGCCTCGTCGCCACCACGCTGGTGCTGGTGTTCGACCAGATCGTCCCGGCCAACCACCAGCCGCCCTTCCTTGCCGGGTCGCAGCTGCGGCCGCTGTTCTCGGCGGTCGGGCAGATGGGCTTCAAGTCGCTGCCGCCGGAGGCCGCGGCCGCGATCGACCGGCTCAAGCAGGAGCGGCGTATCTAGGGCGCATTTGCATCGCCACGGCGACCGCCATGCATTTTGACGCGGCTCCATCCCTTATCAGCGGCATCACTCTTGGCTAGAGTGCGCCCCGTCCAAAAACCTGCCTGCTATTTTCGGGAGTGAAACTGTGGATCTTGGGATCAAAGGTCGCCGCGCCATCGTCTGCGCATCCAGCAAGGGCCTGGGGCGCGCTTGCGCCATCTCGCTGGCCGAAGCCGGCGTTGACGTCACGCTGACCGCGCGCGGCGCCGACGCGCTGAAGAAGACGGCCGACGACATCCGCAAGGCCTATCCGGGTGTGAAGGTCACCGAGATCGTCGGCGACATCACCACGCCCGCGGGCCGCGAGGCCGTGCTCAAGGCCTGCCCCGAGCCGGACATTCTCATCAACAATGCCGGCGGCCCGCCGCCCGGCGATTTCCGCAACTGGACCCGCGACGACTGGATCAAGGCGATCGACGCCAACATGCTCACGCCGATCGAGCTGATCAAGTCGACGGTCGACGGCATGATGGCGCGCAAGTTCGGCCGCATCGTCAACATCACCTCGGCCGCGGTGAAGGCGCCGATCGACATCCTCGGCCTCTCCAACGGCGCGCGCGCCGGCCTCACCGGCTTCATCGCCGGCCTGTCGCGCAAGACCGTGATCAACAACGTCACCATCAACGGCCTCTTGCCGGGCCCGTTCGAGACCGACCGCCTGACCGGCACCGCGAAGGCCGAGGCCGACAAGCGCGGCACGACGCCCGAGCAGATTTTGGCCGAGCGCGCCAAACTCAACCCGGCCGGCCGTTTCGGCCAGCCCGACGAGTTCGGCTATGCCTGCGCCTTCCTGTGCGGCGCCAAGGCCGGCTTCATCACCGGCCAGAACATTTTGCTCGACGGCGGCGCTTTCCCCGGCACGCTGTGAGAGCGGTCTGGTACGAGCAGACAGGGCCGGCAGTCGACGTTCTCACCTATGGTGAGATGGCGACGCCGGTCGCGGGCCCAGGCGAAGTCCGCATTCGCCTGGAAGCCTCCGGCATCAATCCGGCCGATGTCGGCAGGCGCGGCGGTTCTTATCGCGCGATGGAATTCTCGCGCGTGATTCCGAACAGCGACGGCGCCGGCTTCGTCGACCAGATCGGCGACGGCGTGACACGCTTCAAGGTCGGCGACCGGGTCTGGCTGTTCAACGGCCAGCGCAACGGCCGCGCCTTCGGCACCGCGGCGGAATACATCGCGCTTGCCGAGCAACTGGTGACGCCGCTGCCGGACACTCTCTCTTTCGCGGAAGGCGCCACGCTCGGCATCCCCGCGATGACCGCGTGGTGCAGCCTGTTTGCGGATGGGCCGATCGTCGGCAAGACCGTTCTGGTCACCGGCGGCGCCGGCGCGGTCGGGCACTATGCGGTGCAACTGGCAAAGTGGGGCGGCGCGCAGGTGATCGCGACCGTCAGCTCGGCGATGAAGGGCGAGCAGGCCCGGCGTGCGGGCGCCGATCTCGTGGTCAACTACAAGGACGAGGACGTCGTTGCGAAGGCGATGGCCTTTACCGGCGGGCGCGGCGTCGACCGCGTCGTCGATGTCGATTTCGGCGGCAACATCGCCACCACGCTGAAACTGATGGCGATCAATTCCACCATCGCGGTCTACGCCACCAACGGCAACCGCACGCCGGTTGTCCCGATGCGCGAGTTGATGGAGAAGTGCATCGTGCTACGCGCACTGGTGTTGTTCGCGCTGCCGCCGGCGCTGCTCGCGGCGGCGCAGGCCGACATTTCAAAATGGCTGGCGGCCGGGCCGCGGCTTCACAACGTCGCGTCCCAGTTCGCGCTGTCGGATACGGCGCAGGCCCATCTGGCCGTCGAGAGGGGCGACAAGCTCGGCACCGTGATCGTCGACTGCGCGCGGTGAGAGTCGAGTGCGCTCCCTCTCCCGCTTGCGGGAGAGGGTGTCTCCGCAAAGGGACAATCCCTAAGAGGAGAGAGCCCCCACCCGGCGCTGCGCGCCGACCTCCCCCGCAAGCGGGAGAGGTTGCACCGAGACTGCCGCTCGATTCTTTTAAATCAACGCTCGCTACGACACGGGCGTCGTCCGCTCGTCGCTCCAGTCGATGCCGAGCTCATCCATACCGTCGGCCAGGAGATCGCCGAGCATCGGCTCTCCCAGCAGATATTGCACCGTCTCGCGCCGGGGAGCCTTGTATTCGCTGCGCGCTTCCACGGCCCGCTCGCGCAGATCGTCCCATTCGTCCACATCGCCATCGCCGCGGCCGAGCCACATCAGCGTGACGAGGTCGAGCTGCTCGTCCTCGTTCAGCGCCCGGATGAAGCCGGAAAGCTCCGCTGCGACCGGATCGGAATTGCTGTCCTCGAGCACATCAATCTCGTCGTCGTCGGACGGATTAGAGCCCGAGTCCGGATCTGAGGCCGCTTCCTTGACGTCGAATTCGCGGGCCTTCTCGATGATGAAGGCGACCTTGTCGGCGGAAATCGCAAGCTCTGGCATGGGCTCCCCCTGCTGGTCGTTTGGCTGGTTCCAGCCTCCCCGGATAACGCAACATCACGACAGATGATCCATTGCGTTCGACGGTGGAAGACCGCATCTTTCGCGAAAGCAAGAAAATGAGGGCACGCCCGATGCAGTGGCAGGTCGGCAACGTCAAGATCACAAAGCTCGTCGAAATGGAGACGGTCGGCTCGACCCGCTTCATCCTGCCGGCCGCAACCAACGACGAAATCCGGAAACTGCCCTGGCTGATCCCGCATTTCGCCACCGAGGAAGGTCGGCTGAAAATGTCGATCCATTCGCTGGTGGTGGAGACGCCGTCGCGCCGCATCCTGGTCGATACCGGGCTCGGCAACGACAAGCAGGGCCGCGGCGTCCCGGTCTGGAATAACCGCGACACGCCATTCCTCGAGATCATGGCGGCGGCGGGCTTTCCCCCGGACAGCATCGACACCGTGCTGTGCACCCATCTTCACGTCGATCACGTCGGCTGGAACACACGGCTAGTCGGGGGCAAATGGGTGCCGACCTTCCCCGGCGCGCGCTATCTGTTCGGCAAGACCGAATATGAATATTGGCGTGACTATTCGGCCGAGCCGGACAAGGTCGCGGTGTTCAACGATTCCGTGAAGCCGGTCGTCGATGCGGGCCTGGTCGACTTGATCCCGAGCGACCACCGGCTCTGCGAGGAGATCAGCGTGATCCCGACCCCCGGCCACAGCCCCGGGCACATGAGCGTCCTGATCGAGTCCGCCGGTGAGCGGGGGCTGCTCAGCGGCGATGTGGCCCATCATCCCTGCCAGATGGCGCATCTCGACTGGTGCTCCGTCGTCGACAGCGATCCCGCCCAGTCAGCGGCGAGCCGGCACACGATATTCTCGCGCTTTGCCGACACTCCGACCCTGGTGATCGGCGGACATTTCTCGGCCGGGCACATCAAGCGGGACGGCGACGCGTTCAGGTTCGAGGCGCTGGGATCGTAGGATTCGTAGGGTGGGTTAGCGAAGCGTAACCCACCTCTTCTGTTTCTGTGGAGGCAGATGTGGTGGGTTACGCCTACGGCTAACCCACCCTACAATGAAGGGCTGCAATGCACCCCTTTTCCGCGGTTGAATTTCCCGCCGCGCTGTTCCATGAAGCTATTCAACCGATCAGTCCATCCCAAGGGAGAAACCAGAATGAAGCTTGTTCGTTACGGCGAAAAGGGTGCGGAAAAGCCCGGCCTGATCGACAAATCCGGCCAGTTGCGCGACCTGTCGGCGCATGTGAAGGATTTCACCGGCGAGGCCTATTCGCCGGAGTCCCTGAAGAAGCTGGCGGCGATCGATCCCGCCTCGCTGCCTGCCGTGTCCGGCAAGCCGCGGTTCGGCGCGCCCGTTACCGGCATCTCGAAATTCGTCGCGATCGGCCTCAATTACAGCGACCACGCCAAGGAGACCGGCGCCGCCATTCCGACCGAGCCGATCATCTTCATGAAGGCCAACACCTCGCTGTCCGGCCCGAACGACAAGGTCGAGAAGCCGCGCGGCTCGACCAAGCTCGACTGGGAAGTCGAGATCGCCGCGATCATCGGTACCCAGGCAAAATACATCTCGGAAGCCGATGCCCTGAACTACGTCGCCGGCTATTGCGTCTGCAACGATGTCTCCGAGCGCGCCTTCCAGACCGAGCGCCTGGGTCAGTGGACCAAGGGCAAGTCGCACGACACGTTCGGCCCGGTCGGCCCCTGGCTCGCCACCAAGGACGAGATCAAGGACGTGCAGAACCTGTCGATGTGGCTCGACGTCAACGGTCAGCGCCGCCAGACCGGCTCGACCAAGACCATGATCTTCTCGATGGCCAAGTGCATCTCCTACGTCTCGCAGTTCATGACGCTGCTGCCGGGCGACATCATCACCACCGGCACCCCGCCCGGCGTCGGCCTCGGCATGAAGCCGCCGACCTTCCTCAATGTCGGCGACGTCGTCACGCTCGGCATCGAAGGCCTCGGCGAGCAGCGCCAGGAGATCGTCGCGGCGTAAGTCGCCGTCCTCCGCCCTCATCCTGAGGAGCGCGCAACGCGCGCGTCTCGAAGGATGTGCCAGGAAAAAAGTCGCCCGACGTTCGCGCCGGGTGACGAGCGAAGATACCTCGTTGTCCATCCTTCGAGACGCGCGCCAAGAGGCGCGCTCCTCAGGATGAGGACCGTCTGTCTCGATAGAGGACATCCCATGAAACTCTCCTTCTCCGCCGCCTCGCCCTTTGCCCGCAAGGTGCGCATCGCAGCGATCGAGCTCGGGCTGATCGACAAGATCGAATTCACGCCGGCGACCGTCGCGCCGGGCACGGTGAACGAGGACTATTCGAAGATCACGCCGCTGAAGAAGCTGCCGGTGCTCATCACCAATGACGGCGACGTCATCCTGGATTCCTACGTCATCGTCGAATATCTCAACGAGATGGCCGGCGGCAATTTGATCCCGTCTTACGGCCCGCGGCGCTGGAAGGCCAAGACCAATCATTCGCTGATCAACGGCATGCTCGATTCCATGCTGCTGTGCCGCTACGAGAAGATGGTACGGCCGCAGGGCCTGCAATGGCAGGCATGGTCCGACGACCACTGGAACCGGGCCTGGACCGGCATGGCGCGCTTCGAGAACATGCCCGATGTGCTGAACGGCCCGTTCGACATCTCGCAGATCGGCCTCGTTTGCGTGCTCGGCTATGCCGACTTCCGCTTCGCCGATTGCGGCTGGCGCAAGGCCTATCCGAAACTCGACGCGTTCCATCAGAAGATGCTGGAGCGGCCCTCGGTGAAGATTTCGGTGCCGCCAGCGGCGTAGCGACAGTGCCGGGAGAATGACGATGCGCGATCAATTCTCCCGGTTCACTGGTCTCAGCGCGGGTCTTGTGCTCGCACTTTCCATCTCAGCCACCACCCTGCGGGCCGAGAGCACGCCGCCCGGACAACAAGGCCAGGCCTGCGGAGCGCCGTCATCGATCGACGATGGCTGGGAGATCGCCTCGCCCGACACTGTCGGCATGGACGGCGCGAAGCTGTGCACCATCGCCGCGCGGCTCGCGCAGCGGTCAACCGCGGTCCATTCGGTCGTCGTCGTCAGGCATGGCAAGCTCGTCTTCGAGCAATATTTTCCCGGCTACGACCAGCCCTGGGGACAGCCCGACGGCCAGTACGAGTTCACCGCCACGACGAAGCACGACATGCGCTCGGCATCCAAGAGCGTGACCTCGCTGCTGATCGGAATCGCGATCGACCGCAAGCTCATCGCAGGCGTCGATGAGCCCGTCCTGAAATTCTTTCCTGATTATGCGGCGGTGAAGCAGGAGGGATGGGACGCCATCACGCTGCGCCATCTGCTGACGATGTCATCCGGCTTCAAATGGGACGAGGCGCGAGCCTGGACCGACCCCAAAAACGACGAGCCGCATCTCGTCGTCGAGCCGGATCCGCTCGGCTATGTGTTGTCGCGACCGATCGCAGCACCGCCCGATACGTTGTGGACCTATAGTGGTGGCAGCACGGAGCTGCTCGGCAATATCATCGAGCGCACCTCGAAGACATCGCTGGAGGCGTTCGCGCGCGAGGCACTGTTCCAGCCGCTCGGCATCAGCGATGTCGAATGGAAGGCCTACAAGAACGGCAAGATCGCAGCGGCCGCGGGCCTGCGCTTGCGGCCGCGCGATGCGGCGAAGATCGGCCAGCTCGTGCTCAATCGTGGCCTGTGGAACGGCCAGCAAATCGTCTCGGCCGACTGGATCGCACAATCGATCACGCCGCGTTTCCAGGCCGTCGGCTATTTCGGCAGCACGCAATTCTATGGTTATCAATGGTGGATGGGTCGCTCGTTCGCCGGCGACAAAGAGATCAAATGGGTTGCTGCCTTCGGCTGGGGCGGTCAGCGCATCTTCGTTGTGCCCGAGCTTGATCTCGTCATGATGACCACTGCTGCGCAATACGGCCAGCCCAAGGAGGGCGTGGCCGCGATCGACATCCTCTCCAATATCGTCATTCCATCCGTGCGCGACGTGCACTGATCACAAAGGAAGCGAGCATGAGCCTGAAATATTCGGTCGGCGATCTCACCATCCAGCGCGTCATCGAGCAGGAAGCCCCTTTCTTCCCCGCTCTGGACTTCTTGCCGGGCCTGACACCGGAGGTGCTGGCCGAGAACCGCTCATGGATGCGAGAGGCCAAGGCACTCGACGATCAGGACGTCCTGATCCTGTGCTTCCAGTCCTATGTAATCAAGACGCCACACCACACCATTCTGGTTGACAGCTGCGTCGGCAACGACAAGCCCCGCCCACAGCGGCCGGCGTGGCACATGAAGACCGACGACACCTATATGCGCGCGCTCAATGCCGCCGGTGTCGCCGTCGATGACATCGACTTCGTGATGTGCACGCATCTGCATGTCGATCACGTCGGCTGGAACACGCGGCTGGAGAACGGCCGCTGGGTGCCCACTTTCCCCAAGGCACGCTACGTGTTCGCCAAGCAGGAATACGACCACTGGTTCGCAGAGAATGCGAAGGCGGAGATCCCACCCTTCGCCGACAGCGTGCTGCCAGTGGTCGAGGCCAAGCGGCACGAGCTCGTCAGCAACGATCACCAGATCGGCGATCACGTCCGCATCGTGCCGACGCCGGGCCACACGCCCGGCCATATCGCGATCGCGATGGGACGCGGCAAGGACGATGCCGTGTTCTCCGGCGACCTCATGCATTCGCCGCTGCAGACGCTCTATCCGGAGCTGTCGATCAAGTTCGACGCCGATCCGGCCAAGGCGGCCACGACGCGGCGCAGCTTCCTGGAACGCTATTGCGACACCGACACGCTGTGCTGCACGGCGCATTTTCCGTCACCATCGGTGGGGAAGATCAAGCGCATGGGCAACGCGTTCGTGTGTGCGGCGGTTTGATCTAGCCGAGATGCCGTAGGGTGGGCAAAGCGTAGCGTGCCCACGTTTCTGTTGCCGTACTGGATAGACGTGGGCACGGCGCTTTGCGCCTTTTGCCCACCCTACGGTACTGCCCGAGTGGAGAGAATCAATGAGCACACTCCCCGACATTCCTCTCCCCGCCGGCATCCGATCGCGATACGTCGACGGCATCAACGGCTTGCGCATGCATGTGCTCGAAGCCGGCTTCGAGACCAGGGGCCGTCCCTGTATCCTGCTGCTGCACGGGTTTCCCGAGCTCGCCTTCTCCTGGCGCAAGGTGATGCCGACGCTGGCCGCCGCCGGCTATCACGTGCTCGCACCCGACCAGCGCGGCTATGGCCGCACCACCGGCTGGACCGCCGATTACGACGGCGATCTCATCCCGTTCTCTCTTCTCAACCTCGCGCGCGACGCGCTCGCTTTGGTGTCGGCGTTCGGCTACCGGCAGGTGGACCTCGCCGGACACGATTTCGGCAGCCCGGTCGCAGCGTGGTGCGCGCTGATCCGGCCCGACGTGTTTCGCTCGGTGACGTTGATGAGCGCGCCGTTCGGCGGGGCGCCCCCGCTGCCGTTCAATACGGCCGATGGTCCGGCGAAGACTGCGGTCGAGGATCCCGTCCATCGCGAACTCGCCGCGCTGCCGCGCCCGCGCATCCATTATCAATGGTACTACGCGACGCGCGCCGCCAACGCCGACATGCAGCACGCGCCGCAAGGCGTGCATGATTTCCTGCGGGCCTATTATCATCACAAGAGCGCGGACTGGATCGACAACAAGCCTTATCCGCTGAAGTCGTGGTCTGCAGGCGAGCTCGCAAAGCTGCCGACTTATTACGTAATGGACCTCGGCGAGACCATGGCCGAAACGGTCGCGATGGAGATGCCCTCGCCGGCTGCGATCGCCGCCAATCGATGGCTGCCGGACAGCGAGCTCGCTTACTACAGCGCCGAATATGGCCGCACCGGATTCCAGGGCGGCCTGCAATGGTATCGCTACGGCACGACGGGCATGCTCAACAGCGAGATGCAGCTGTTCTCGGGCCGCAGCATCGACGTGCCCTCGTGCTTCATCTCGGGCAAGCAGGATTGGGGCACTTATCAACGCCCCGGCGTGTTCGAGGCGATGCAGGGACGCGGCTGCACGAGGATGCTCGGCTGTCATCTCGTCGACGGTGCCGGCCATTGGGTGCAGCAGGAGCAGCCCGCCGAGGTCAGCCGGCTGCTGCTGGACTTCCTGGAAAAGGCCCGCACCGCGTGATTTGACCCGGGAACCACGGCGTCCTATATAGTTTAGAATTATTCTAAACTAGTGAGACAGGGCCGTCGTGAAGAATTTTGCCGATCTGACCGAGCGCGAGGTGCTTGCGGTCGCGATCTCCTCCGAGGAGGAGGACAGCCGCATCTATATGAGCTTCGCCGAGGACTTGCGGGAACGTTATCCGGATACGGCGAAGATCTTCGAGGAGATGGCCGAAGAAGAGCGCGGCCATCGGCACCGCCTGCTGCAACTCTATGAAGAGCGTTTCGGTCCGCATCTGCCGCCGATCCGGCGCGAGGACGTCAAAGGCTTCCTGCGCCGGCGCCCGATCTGGCTGACCAAGAACCTGCCGCTCGACACGATCCGCAAGGAGGTCGAGACCATGGAGCTCGAGGCCGAGCGCTTCTACGCGCGCGCCGCCGAACAGGCCGAGGATGTCGGCGTACGCCGCCTGCTCGGCGACCTTGCCGAAGAAGAGAAGCACCATGAGAACCGCGCGGTCGCGCTCACCGACGAGATCTTGAAGCCCGACGTGCGCGCGGAAGAAGACCGCACGCGGCGGCGGATGTTCGTGCTGCAATATGTGCAGCCGGGCCTCGCCGGCCTGATGGACGGCTCGGTCTCGACGCTGGCGCCGCTGTTCGCGGCGGCCTTCGCCACGCACCAGAATTGGCAGACGTTTCTGGTCGGCCTCGCCGCTTCGATCGGCGCCGGAATCAGCATGGGATTTGCGGAAGCGCTATCCGACGACGGCTCCCTCACCGGGCGCGGCTCACCCTGGCTGCGCGGCATCACCTGCGGCGCGATGACGACACTCGGCGGGCTTGGACACACCATGCCCTATCTCGTGCCCGATCACTGGGCCAACGCGTTTTGGATCGCGACGGGAATCGCCGGCATCGTCGTGTTCTTCGAGCTCTGGGCGATCGCCTTCATCCGCGCACGCTACATGGACACACCGTTCCTGCAGGCCGTATTCCAGATCGTGCTCGGCGGCGCCATCGTGCTGGCGGTGGGGATCTTGATCGGGGCGGCCTGAGGCATTCCGCACCACGGCATGGCAATCGCGATCAAACGGCGGTTGCGGCCTTCCGGCAAACTGCGCATCATCCCCCAGGTGAAGCGCAGGAGCATGTCGTGGCGAAATCGGAATGGAGTTACAAGAGCGCGGTCGAACTGTCGGCCGCTTTGGCAGCGAAGAAAGTCTCAGCTGTCGAGCTCACGCAGGACGCGATCGACCGCATCGAGCGTCACGACGGCAAGGTCAACGCGATCTGCGTGCGAGACTTCGATCGCGCGCTGAGCGCCGCGCGTGATGCGGATGCCGCATTGGCCCGCGGCGAGCGCAAGCCGCTGCTCGGCCTACCGATGACGGTGAAGGAATCCTACAACATCGCCGGCCTGCCGACGACGTGGGGGAATCCAGCGCAAAAGGATTTCATTGCCAAGGAAGATTCGCTGCCGGTCACGCGGGTCAAGGACGCCGGCACCGTCGTGCTCGGCAAGACCAACGTGCCGGTCGCGCTCGCCGACTGGCAGAGCTACAACGACATCTACGGCACCACCAACAATCCCTACGATCTCGGCCGCACCCCGGGCGGTTCATCCGGCGGCTCGTCGGCGGCGCTCGCCGCGGGCTACGGTCCGCTCTCGCTCGGCTCGGATATCGGAGGCTCGCTGCGCGTGCCCGCGTTTCATTGCGGTGTCTACGCACACAAGCCGACCTTCGATCTGTTGCCCTCTCGCGGCCACACGGCGCCGCCGGCCCCGTCGCTAGCCTATGAGCGCGATCTCGCCGTGATCGGCCCGATGGCGCGCAGCGCCGGCGATCTATCCTTGCTGCTCGACGTCATGGCCGGGCCGGACCCAATCGACAACGGCAAGGCCTACAGGCTCGAGCTGCCGCCTGCGCGTCACGGCGCGCTAAAGGATTTCCGCGTCCTCGTGATCGATACCGATCCGGTGCTGCCGACCGACACCGCGGTGCGCGGCAGCATCAACACGCTCGCCGACAATCTCGCCAAGGCGGGCGTCAGAATCGAGCGCAGCAGTCCGCTGCTGCCGGATTTCGCGGCGTCCTCGCGCCTCTATATGCGGATGCTGCTGTCGTTTCTTGCCGCCAGCTTCCCGAGCGAATTCTACGCAGGCGCGGTCGCCGCGGCCGCCACCCTGCCGGCCGGCAACAACAGCCTGCAGGCCGAACGCCTTCGCGGCATCGCGCTCAGCCATCGCGACTGGGTGACCGCGACCGTCGGCCGGACACGGTTGCGCGCACAATGGCGCGAGCTGTTCACATCCTTCGATGCAGTGATCTGCCCGATCATGCCGACACCAGCCTATCCGCACGATCATTCGCCGGATCAGGAGCAGCGCCGTATCGTGATCGAT
Organism: Bradyrhizobium sp. CIAT3101; assembly: GCF_029714945.1. Lineage (NCBI taxonomy): Bacteria > Pseudomonadati > Pseudomonadota > Alphaproteobacteria > Hyphomicrobiales > Nitrobacteraceae > Bradyrhizobium > Bradyrhizobium sp. CIAT3101. The sequence goes on along the minus strand of NZ_CP121634.1, from coordinate 903,626 downwards.
GGCAAGGAGCACGTCTATACCGACCAGCTCGCCTGGCCCGGCATCGCCACGCTTCCCGGCCTGCCCTCGACCGCAATCCCGACCGGCTTCGCGCCGGACGGCCTGCCGATCGGCGTCCAGATCGTCGGCCCGTGGCTGGAGGACCGCACGCCCTTGAGGCTGGCCGAACTGATCGAACGCGAGTTCGGCGGGTTCGTGCCGCCGAAGATGTTTGACGACTAGACGAGAACCTCATCCTGAGGAGACCGCGAAGCGGTCGTCTCGAAGGATGGCCACAGGACAGATCGGGGCCTTCATGGTTCGAGACGGCGCGCCTCCTCACCATGAGGGTCGAATCGGGAGAGACGCATCATGAGCCAGGACCTCGAACAGCTCACCGCACTCAACCGCGACTACGTCGCCTCCGTGCAGAACTGCGACGTCAAACGCTTCGACGAGATTTTGGCGCCGGAATTTTACTGCTCCAATCCCGACAAGTCGCTGGTCGACCGCGCCGCCTTCCTGGAGCAGACCGCGCGGCCGACCGCGATCCGCAATCTGCACGCCTTCGACGTCATCATCCGCATCATGGGCGACTTCGCCATCATCCACGCGGCGACGAGCTACACCACCGCGGATGGTCAGCAGGCGACCGGGCGCTATACGGACTGCTGGACGAAGAAGAACGGCACGTGGCTGGCGGTGTCGGCGCACGTGTCACGGTGAGTTGATGCAGGCCATCCCCACACTCCGCAGTCATGCCCCGGCTTGACCGGGGCATCCAGTACACCGCGGCGGCAATAGTTCGTTCACGCAACTTCCGCCGCAGAGCACTGGATCGCCCGCCTTCGCGGGCGATGACACCGTCCTAGACGTCAACTATCAAACACGATCACGCTCCGCAGCGTCTTGCCGGCTTTCATGTTGGCAAAACCCTCGTTGATCTCGCTGAGCTTCAGCTTGGCCGAGATCCAGTCTTCCAGGTGCAGCCGGCCGCGCAGGTAGAAGTCGACCAGGCGCGGCATGTCGACACGGAAATGGTTGGAGCCCATCGACGAGCCCTGGATCCGACGCTCGCGCAAGAAATCGAAACCGTGCAGCTCGATCTTCTGGCCGAACGGGATCATGCCGACGATAGTCGCGGTGCCGCCGGAGGCGAGCATGCCGAAGGCTTGCTCGGCGGTTTCCTTGCGGCCGAGCACCTCGAAGGAATGCTGCACGCCGCCATTGGTGAGGTCTCGCACCTGCTTCACCACGTCGCCGTCGGCGGGATTGATGATGTCGGTCGCACCGAGCTTGGTCGCGAGCTGGAGTTTTGCGGGATTGGTGTCGATGGCAATGATCCGCCCGGCACCGGCGATCTGCGCGCCGTTGATCGCGGCCATGCCGACACCGCCGCAGCCGATCACCGCCACGGTCTCGCCCGCGGTCACCTTCGCGGTGTTCACCACCGCGCCATAGCCGGTGATGACGCCGCAGCCGATCAGCGCGGCGAGATCAAGCGGCATCTCTTTGCGAATTTTGACGATCGCGTTCTCGTGCACCAGCATCTGCTCGGCAAAGGACGAGAGGTTGAGGAACTGATGCAGCTTCTCCGACCTGTTCCACTGCATCCGGTCCGAGGCGCCCGGCAGCATCTTCACCGTGGTGTCGGTGCAGAGCACGGTGCGGCCCGTGGTGCAATTGTCGCAGGTGCCGCAGAACACGGACAGACAGGTCACGACGTGATCGCCCGGTTTCACATAGGTCACGTCAGAGCCGACCTGCTCGACAACACCGGCGGACTCGTGCCCGAGCACCGCGGGCAGCGGATGCGGGTAGAGGCCTTCCATGAAGTGCAGATCGGAGTGGCAGAGCCCGGCGACGGACGTGCGGATCAGCACTTCGCGCGGCCCGGGCTTCGGCAGGCTGACATCCTCGATGACCAGCGGCTTGTTGACTTCATAAAGGACGGCGGCCTTCATCGAGCACTCCCTATGGCTTTTTTTGCTTGATCGTGCCGAGCAGCCTACGCTGCCAGAACCAGTTCGCCAACCTCGCTCATGGAGGCCACGCGGTCGCCGAGCAGAAGCGCTGCGATTTTCGCTTGCGTGGCATTTTCCGTCAGCCGGAACGGATCGCTCGGCGCAACGCGATGGTCGATCACCAGCCGCGACAGCAGCAGCCGGCGCGCGTCGCCGCGCATGTCGTGGATGCGATGCGCCTCCCAGGCGAGCGCAACGGCGCTTGCGACGTGATAGAGCAGGCTCGTGGCACGGCGCGCATCGGCCTCGTTCTCCGACTTGCCTGCGACCTCGCGCGCGAAGCCGACGGCACGATCGACGAAGCCGCGCAAATTGTCGCGCCAGGCCTGCGGCACGGAGCCGCTGTCGTCGAGGCGGGCGTGCAGATCGGCGGCAAGCGCGGACTCGGCACCATGGCGGCCAACCGCGCGCCGGAGCGCATCGATCGCGACGATGTTGCCGGTGCCCTCCCAGACCGAGCCGAGATGGGCATCGCGCAGCAGGCGCGGCGTCGCGAATTCCTCGATGTAGCCGATGCCGCCGCGCATCTCGAGCGCATCGCCGCAGACTTTTCGCGCATCGCGCGTCGCGCGGAATTTCAGCGTCGGCGTCAGGATGCGCAGCAACGCCGCCGCATCCTGGCTGCCGGCCTCCGCACGATCGAGCGCATCGGCGGTGAGAAAGCTCATCGACAGCGCCTGCTCGACCGGCAGCATGATCTTCAGCATCTGCCGTCGCCCGAGCGGCAGGTCGATGATGCGGTTGCCGAACACGACGCGGTTCTTCGCCACCGTCATCGCGTCGTGATAGGCGCGGCGCATCAGCGCGGTCGATTTCACGCCGTTGGAGAGACGCGACGAGTTCACCATCTCGGCCATCTGCACGAAGCCGCGGTCGAGCTTGCCGACCGCGTACGCAATCGCGCCCTCGAGCTTGATCTCGCCCGAGGCCATCGAGCGGGTGCCGAGCTTGTCCTTGAGGCGCACGATCCGGTAGTGGTTCTGCGAGCCGTCGTCGAGGAAGCGCGGCATCAGGAACAGGCCGACGCCGCGCGTGCCGGGACCGGCACCTTCGGGGCGCGCCAGCAGCATCACCACTTTCGCATCGGCATTCGAGCAGAACCACTTTTCGCCATGAAGGCGCCAATGGTCACCCTCCTGCACCGCGCGCGTGGTCAGCGTGCCGACATCGGAGCCGCCTTCCTTCTCGGTCATGAACTGGCCGCCCTGGGTCAGCTTGCTCATGTCGGTCGAGGTCAGGCCGTCCAGATACTTCGCCTTCAGCGCCTCGCTGCCGAAATTCGCCAGCAATTTTGCGCAGCCGTCGGTGACGTTGATCGGGCAGCCCATACCGAATTCGGTCTGGTTGAACAAGAACGTAAAGGCGTGCTTGGCCACCACGGGATATTTGTCCGGCCAGCCCATGATGCCCTTGCGGATCGAGAGCGCGTGGATACCGAACTCGCCGAAAGCGGCGTTCTCCAACTCGCGATAAGCGGGGTGATATTCGATCCACTGCACGTCGCGACCGAACTTGTCGCGCTGATGAAGTACCGGCGTATGCCGGTCGGCGAGCCGCGCGCAGTCGTCGAGACGGCCGCCGGCAAGTTCACCGAGACGATCGAGATGCGGCTCGATGTGGCGG